>DNMQ01000021.1 GCA_003488145.1 Pseudomonas sp. | reverse complement strand
TTTCGCATGGGGCCGTTCGAGCTGTTCGATCTCACCGGGCTGGATATTTCCCATGCGGTGATGGAGTCGGTGTATCAACAGTTCTATCAGGACCCGCGCTATACACCGTCCTACCAGGCGGCGCAGCGGGTCGCCGCGGGGTTGCTCGGACGCAAGACCGGACAGGGTTACTACCGCTACGAGAACGGCCAGCAGATCCGCACGCCGGAGCCGCAATGGCGGCCGATAGTCGTCGAGCGCCCGTTCTGGCTGGACAGTCAGGATGCCGAGTTGCGTGGCCGGCTGGCGGCGTTGTTACGCGGGGCCGGCACTCAGCTGGAAACCGGTGAGGCGCCGTCTGAGCGCGCCATCTGCCTGATCACCCCGCTGGGCGAGGATGCCAGCACGATGATCGCCAGGCTTGATCTGCCCGCCACCCGCAGTATCGCCTTCGACCTGTTCGCCGACTTCGATCGGCGCCGGGTACTGATGCGCCAACCGGCGCTCGACCCCGCGCTCGAAGCGCAGGCGCAACAGGCCCTGAGTCACGATGGCGTGCCGGTGGAGGTGATCAACGACTCGCCCGGTTTCGTCAGTCAGCGGGTGGTGGCGAGCATCGTCAATCTCGGTTGCGAGATCGCGCAGAAGGGCATTGCCGACCCGCAGATACTCGACCGCGCAATCACCCTGGCGCTGGGCTATCCGAAAGGGCCGCTGGGCTTTGCCGAGCATTACGGTGCGGGGCGAATTCTCGCCATCCTTGAGGCGATGCAGGGTTGCTATGGCGGCGAGGCACGTTATCGCCCCAGTCCCTGGTTGCGCCGGCGCGTGCGGTTTTGCCTGCCGCTGACCGCGCCTGATCGTCCGGTCGCCGGCTGACGACCGACGGTGACTCGAGATGAGGTGGATCGCTTCAGTTTGTGCGGCGGCGGCCGTTAAGACTGGGGTGAGCCTCCGATGACGGCACGTTGCTACTAAGGCACTACTGTTCTTTATTGGAGGGTATGCGTACAACGTCGGATCGATCCGACAAGAACAAGAGGCCGACCATGAGCCCCGCCAACCGCCACCCCAAGGCCGCCGTGTTCCATGCCGTGCTGATCATCGGTCTGCTGCTCGTGCATTACTGGCTGGCACCGCCCCTGCTTGTGACCGGTGCGCTGCTGATGGTGGCGGCGCTTTGGCCCTGGTTCACCTCGTGGGGTGTGGTGGCCGGCGGCGCCCCGCCTGCCGACGGGGCGCCGCAGAGCTTCGCCGAGCTGACCAAGAATCTCTCGCGCAGTACCTGCCACAACGCCCTGTCTGCTGCCCAGGTCGCCTTCAGCGCCGAGCAGCTGGCCATCCGCCTGAAGTCGCAGCTGCAGGCTGTCAGCGAAATTGCCAATGGTGCCCAGGCTATCGCCGCCACCGAGCAGGACAGCGCCGAGCGGGCCCGCCACACACTGGATGCCGCGCAAGCGGTGCGCGAGCGCAGCGATACCGGGCAAGCCGAACTGCAGCGCGCCATCGAACGCATGCAACAGCTGAGTGCTCAGACCCACGCCAGCCGCGAGCTGATTGACGGGCTTTCGGCGCGGACAGAGGAAATCCGCCGCATTACCGACGTGATCCAGTCCATCGCCAGCCAGACCAACCTGCTGGCTCTCAACGCAGCCATCGAGGCCGCCCGTGCCGGTGAGGCCGGCCGCGGCTTTGCCGTGGTCGCCGACGAAGTGCGCAGTCTGGCGGCGCGCACCTCCAGCGCTACCGAGGAGGTCGGTCGCATGGTGGCCGACATCCGCGAGCAAAGCGAAGCAGTGGTCAGCTATATCCAGCGCCAGGGCAACGAGCTGGACGCCGCGGCCGAGCAGATCGCCACCACCGGTGAGCAGCTCAGCGGCATCGCCGAACTGGCCGGCAGCGTCGAAAGCCAGGTCGAGCAGATCACCACCGGCACCGCCGACAACCATCAGCGCCTGACCGGACAGTTTGTCGCCCTCGATCAGCTGCGTACCGATGCCCTGGACAGCGAGGAGCAGACCCGCCAGCTCGAGCTGGCGGCGGAACGCCTGGTGGCTCAGGCCGAAAGCGCCAGCGAGCAACTGGCCGAGGTCCAGCTCGACGATTATCACCAGACCATGTTCGACCTGGCGCGTCAGGGGGCTGCGGCCATCAGCGCGCGTTTCGAGGCTGATATCCAGGCCGGACGCGTGAGTCTCGCTGACCTGTTCGACCGCAATTACCGGGCGCAGGCCAATACCGATCCGGTGAAGTATCAGACCCGCTTCGACCGCTATGCCGACGAGGTCTTGCCGGCGATTCAGGAGCCGGTGCTGCAGAAGCATGCCGCATTGGTCTACGCCATCGCCACGACGCCGGAGGGCTACGTGCCGACCCACAACCGCGCGTTCAGCCAGCCGCCGGTGGGCAACCCGGAGATCGATCGGGTCAAGAGCCGTAGCAAGCGCCTGTTCAACGATCGCACCGGGGGTCGCTGCGGCAGCCATCAGCGCCGCCTGCTGTTGCAGACCTACAGTCGCGATACCGGGGAGCTGATGCACGACCTGTCCGTGCCGATCATGGTCGGTGGGCGTCACTGGGGCGGTTTGCGGCTGGGCTATCGTCCCGAGCAATAGCCCGGCAACCCCGATGTTGGCGCGATCGCCCTGTGTCCGGCGGCGCTCCAGTCGCTGCGACCGACTAAGCTTGGTGAGACGCGACTTCCGGAGATGCCGCCAATGAAGACCCTCACCGATCATTTGGCACAGTACGCGGCCTATCATCGCGATCCGCGCAACCTCCTGACCCATTTCATCGGCATTCCGCTGATCGTGCTGGCGGTGGCGATCCTCCTGTCGCGGCCGGGCATCGAATGGGCCGGGTTGTGGCTTAGCCCGGCGGCACTGGTGTCGCTCGCCGCTGCGGTTTTCTACCTTCGTCTGGATCTGCGTTACGGCTTGCTGATGAGCGCCGTGCTGCTGCTCTGCGTATGGCTGGGCGCAGCTCTGGCCGGCGCAACGATGGCGCTGTGGCTGGGCGTTGGCGCGGGGTTGTTCGTGCTCGGCTGGATCATCCAGTTCATCGGGCACTACTTCGAGGGTCGCAAGCCGGCGTTCGTCGACGATCTTACCGGGCTGATCATCGGGCCTTTGTTCGTCGCTGCCGAGCTTGGATTCATGCTCGGTTTGCGCGACCCGTTGCGCCTCGCCATCGAGGCGCGGGTCGGTCCTGTGCGTCTGCGCGACTCAGCCGCCCACGGCTGATTCAGGGTTTCGCCGCCATCCACTGATCGCTGAGGCTGCGTGCATGGCGGTCGACCATGATCGGCGCGAAGGGCCGGCCTGAGGCGGTGGTGAAGTTGTTGCTGCCGCTGTTCATGTCTTCCAGCGCCACCTTGAGGAAATCCCAACGGGTCTTGAGTTTGGCCAGCGCGGGATCGCGCTTGCCATCCAGTTCGGCCAGCTGAGCGTCGATCGCCGGCACCAGGTGACGCTCGTCCTGCCCGAGATAGGTGTCCGGCTGTTCGCGAGCGATCTCGAACGAGCCGATGTAGGCACGGCTGAGGTATTGAACGGCCAGGTATTCAACCTTGGCTGGCAGTTCGGCCTGAGCGTCCGCCCCTTGCTGAGCGCGAACGGCGGTGAGGAAGTCGCGCAGTGCCTTGCTCATCTCCAGCGGCCAGCCCCAGGGCATGTCGTCCTCTTCGTAGCCGAAGCCGGCGCCTTCGCGCAGCCGAGCCTGAAGCGCCTGGTGACTTTCGCGCAGGGCGCTGGTGGGATTGGCGACATTGAACAGGGCTGCATTCAGCGCGCGGATGTCGTCTTCCAGACGCAACAGGTGCGCCTTCTGAAAGCCTTCGCCGCGGTAGAGCAGCAGGCTGCTGGTCGCGCGATTGGCGTGGATCTGCAAGTTCTGCAGCGCAGAGCTGGTTTCGGGCGGGGCCGCCTCGGTAAAGCCGGGCAGCATTACGAGTATCAGTAATAGCCAGAAGCGAGTTAAACGGTCCATTGTCGTGCTCCTTTTTATTTTTATAGAAGCTATGCGTGCATGGCAGCAGCACGCTGGAGCCTAACGGACTGCTGGCCGAGTGGTATCACCCCAAAGAATGATTTGTGACGGCTTGTAGCCAAACGGACGACATCGTGCGGCAGCTTGTTGCGAACCTAGTGGCCTGTGCGGTGAGTTGGTTGAGGCAAGTTCGGCTGAACATGGCTCCGGGACAAGGTGCTGCGACGGGTCATAGCGGGTCTATGGCAAGGAGCAGCAACGCGGTATTGGGCCATGGGCGCCGAAATGACCAACCGAACTTACCAAACAGGCCACTAAAGCATCTTCTCCAGGCCGATGACGTCGGCGAACCAGGCGTTGAAGCGTCGCCAGAGCCCGCCTGGCTCCTTTTCGATGGTGCGCAGACGGCCGCCATCCTCTGCGATCCACGTGAGTTGCTTGCGGCCGTCGCGATCCACCAGGCGAACTTCGTAGCTCAGTGCCGGCGACATACCCTCCAGCGTGAGGCGGTGGACCTCGCGGGCCAGTTCGTGGCTTTCCACCAGAATCCCCACCTCGGTGTTCCACAGCACCGAGCGCGGATCGAGATTCAGCGAGCCGATGAAAACCTTCTGCTGGTCGAATACCGCTGCCTTGCTATGCAGGCTGGATTCCGACTCGCCGAGAAAACTGTAAGAGGCTTCCTGCTCCGGCTGCCGGCGCAGTTCGAACAGGCGCACGCCGAGTTCCAGCATGGCCTCGCGGTAGGGCGCATACCCGCCATGCACGGCCGGCACGTCAGTGGCCTCCAGTGAGTTGGTGAGGATGCGCACGGTCACGCCCGCGCCGGTGCGATCCGCCAGGTAGTCCACGCCGCTATCGGTCGGCACGAAGTAGGCCGAAACGAGTGTCAGCTCGCTGCTCACGGCCTGCATGGTCGGTGCAAGTTGCGTGGTCAGCAGCAGCGATGCTGCCGGTACGCCTTCGGCGAGCAGTTTTTCCGGCGCGTCCCACATCGCCCTGCCTGGTGCCCAGATCAGTTCGTCCAGCCACTGCTGCAATTGCGGGCGCTGCTTGTACTGCATCAGGCGCTGGTACTGCTCGCTGTTTTCCTGTTTGGCCTGCTGCAGATAATCGCTCAGCTGCTGGCGCGCCTTGTCCAGCTGGCGGGGTTTCGGTTGCCACCAGAGAAAATGCTGGATAGGCACGCTCAGCTGGTTGTTCCAGTAGCGGTCGAAACTCTTGCCGAGCTGCTCGGCGACCGGACCGGCGCCAAGCAGATCAATGTCGGTGAAGTTCATCGCCTGGTCGGCCTCGAAGTACTCGTCGCCGAGGTTGCGTCCACCGACGACGGCCAGGCTGCCATCGACCAGCATCAGCTTGTTGTGCATGCGCCGATGCTGCAGCGAAAGGTGCAATAGGCGTCCCATGGATCGGGTGATGGCGTTGCTGCGGCCGAGGTGAAGCGGGTTGAAGACGCGGATCTGAATATTGGGGTGCGCGGCCAGAGTGCCGATGCGGTAGTCCTCGCCATGGCTGGTGGTGTCATCCAGCAGCAGCCGCACGCGCACGCCGCGGTCGGCGGCTTGCAGCACTTCGTCGATCAGCGCACGTGTGGTGAGGCCGTCATGGACAATGTAGTACTGGATATCGAGGCTGACCTGCGCGGCGCGGATCATCTCGGTGCGTGCGGCGAAGGCTTCGGTGCTCTCCGGTAGCAGGCGAAAACCCGAGTGGCCGTACGCATGCTCGGTGGCGAGCTGCTGGATGCGCCGACCAAGCGGCGACGCGTCCGGTGCCACGGAATAGGACTCGGTTGGCGTGGGGTGGCTGGCACAACCGGCCAGCAGCAGTAGCAGCAGGAGCGTCAGGTAAGTGCGCAAGGTTTCTCCGGGTATGCATCCTTTCATTCATGCTTGGACGTTGCGCTTCGTCCGAAAATTCAGAATCGGTCCTTCAGTCGATACCAGAGCATGCCCAACGCCAGCAGTGGCGAGCGCAGTGCCGGTCCGCCGGGGAAGGTCGGATGCGGCACTTTGGCGAACAGATCGAAGCCGCTGCTTTGCTGGCCGGCAATGGCTTCGGCAAGCAGGCGACCGGCCAGGTGCGTGGCATTCAGCCCGTGGCCGGAATAGGCCTGGGCGTAGAACACGTTGGGATGTTCGGCCAGGCGACCGATCTGCGGCAGCCGGTTGGCGCCTATGCCGATCATCCCGCCCCACTGATAGTCGATGCCGATGCCGACCAGCTGCGGAAATACCTCGAGCATCTTCGGCTGCATGTAGGCGGCGATGTCCTGTGGGTCACGGCCGGAATAGTGACAGGCGCCGCCGAACAGCAGACGGCCATCGGCGCTGAGACGGAAGTAATCGAGCGCCACGCGCTGATCGCAGACCGCCATGTTCTGCGGCAACAGCTCGCGGCAGAGCGGCTCAGGCAGGCGCTCGGTGGCGATGATGTAGCTGCCCGCCGGCAGCACCTTGCCGGCGAGCTTCGGTTGCAGGCCGTTGAGGTAGGCATTGCAGGCCAGCACCAGGTTGTCCGCGTGCACCACGCCCTGAGCCGTATGCACCTTGGCTTGCGGGCCGTACTCGATGCGCTCGACCGCCGACTGCTCGAACAGCCGCACGCCCAGCGACTGCGCCGCCGCCGCCTCGCCGAGTGCCAGATTCAGCGGGTGCAGGTGGCCCGAGCCCATGTCCAGCAGGCCGCCTAGGTAACGCTGCGAACCCACCACCGTGACCAGGTTGGGACGCGACACGCGCTGCAAAGGATGCGGATAGCCGAGGCGCAGCAGGTCGGAGTACTCGTCGTCGAAGCCTTTCAGATGCCGTGGCTTGGTCGCCAGGTCGCAATAGCCCCAGGTCAGGTCGCAGTCGATGGCGTAGCGCTCGATGCGCTGGCGGACGATGTCGACGGCTTCGAATCCCATGCGCTTGAGTTCATCGACGCCTTCTGCGCCAATGATCTTGCTGAACTGCTCGACGTCATGGCCGACGCCGCGGATCAATTGCCCGCCGTTTCGCCCGCTGGCGCCCCAGCCGATTCGGTGCGCTTCCAGCAGGATGACGCTGAGGCCCCGCTCGGCCAGTTCGATGGCCGTGTTGAGGCCGGAGAACCCACCGCCGACGACGCATACGTCGGCCCGCAGCTCTCCCTGCAACGGCTCGAAGGCCAGTTCGCGATTGACGCTCGCGGCATAGTAGGAGGGTGCATGTACGGCGCCGTTCGGCGCGGATGCGCGGTGATTCATCAAGGTGTCATGAGAGGTCTGCATGCGCCTAGGGTAGACCGGAGCGAGGCCGCGGAGCAAAGCCAGGCATGACCAGCGGTGCCTCGCAGGCTGCCCGACGAGGCCGCAGAACTGGGCGTCATCGGCTCTAGTCCGGGACCGGCAGGTCGAGGGATTCCTTGATCTCTTCCATCACGATATAGCTCTTCGATTCGCGAACATGCGGCAGCTTCAGCAGGATGTCGCCGAGCAATTTTCTGTAGGAGGCCATCTCCGAAATCCGCGCCTTGACCAGGTAGTCGAAGTCGCCGGACACCAAGTGGCATTCGAGCACGTGGGGTAGCTTGAGCACGGCGCGGCGGAATTCCTCGAAGATGTCGCCGGACTTGTACGCCAGGCTGATCTCGACGAACACCAGCAGCCCCGCCTTCAGATGCTGTGGGTTCAGCCGCGCCGAGTAGCCCATGATGATGCCTTCGCGCTCCAGGCGCCGGACGCGCTCGGTGCAGGGCGTGGTCGACAGGCCGACGCGCTCGCCCAGCTCGGTGAAGGGCAGGCGCCCTTCGGCTTGGAGGATGCGCAGGATGTGGCGGTCGATCTTGTCCAGTTCGCGGCGTGTCTGATGCCGGGTTCTCAAGGGATATGCCCTCCAAATAAAGCGCAGATGGCGTGAATAATGGCCAAAGATAGCTTTTTATATGGTGAATAACACTGCTTGAGCATTTTTATACTCCGTTTCAATAGTGATCCGGAAAAGCCCGTTCGAGCGGGTGGGAGGCTGCAATGCGTGTACTGGTATTGGGTAGCGGCGTGGTCGGCACTGCCAGCGCCTATTATCTGGCGCGGGCCGGTTTCGAAGTGGTGGTGGTCGACCGGCAGCCGGCGGTGGCGATGGAGACCAGCTTCGCTAATGCCGGACAGGTCTCGCCCGGCTACGCCTCGCCTTGGGCGGCGCCTGGTGTCCCGTTGAAAGCGATGAAGTGGCTATTGCAGCGCCATGCACCGCTGGCGATCAAGCTTACCGGCGACATCGACCAGTATCTGTGGATGGCGCAGATGCTGCGCAACTGCACGGCGGCCCGCTACGCGGTAAACAAGGAGCGCATGGTGCGCCTGTCCGAGTACAGCCGTGACTGCCTCGATGAGCTGCGCGCGGAAACCGGCATCACCTATGAAGGTCGTCAGCTCGGCACCACGCAGCTGTTCCGCACCCAGGCGCAGCTTGATGCCGCCGCCAAGGACATCGCTGTGCTGCAGCGCTCCGGGGTGCCCTACGAGCTGCTCGATCGCGCCGGCATTGCACGGGTAGAGCCGGCTCTGGCGAAGGTTTCGCACAAGCTCAGCGGTGCGCTGCGGCTGCCCAATGACCAGACCGGCGACTGCCAGATGTTCACCGCGCGCCTGGCGGAAATGGCCGTGGCGCTCGGGGTCGAGTTCCGCTTCGAACAGAATATTCAACGCCTCGACTACGCCGGCGACCGGCTGGCCGGTGTGTGGATCGACGGCAAGCTGGAGACGGCCGATCGCTACGTGCTGGCGCTCGGCAGCTACAGCCCGCAGATGCTCAAGCCGCTGGGCATTCGTGCACCGGTCTACCCGCTCAAGGGCTATTCGCTGACCGTACCGATAAGCGATCCGGCGATGGCACCGCAGTCGACCGTGCTCGATGAAACCTACAAGGTCGCCATCACCCGCTTCGATCAGCGCATCCGTGTCGGTGGCATGGCGGAGATCGCCGGGCACGATCTGTCGCTCAACCCGCGCCGGCGGGAAACTCTGGAAATGGTGGTGGGCGACCTCTATCCGCAGGGCGGCGATCCGTCTGACGCGGTATTCTGGACCGGCCTGCGACCGGCCACGCCAGATGGCACACCGATCATCGGCGCGACACCCTATCGCAACCTGTTCCTCAATACCGGCCATGGCACCCTTGGTTGGACCATGGCGTGCGGCTCCGGCCGTGTGCTCGCGGACCTGCTGGCGTCCAAGCGTCCGCAGATCAGCACCGAGGGGCTGGACATCTTCCGTTACGGCAAGCACAAGGAGACCCGTAAACATGCCCATCCGGCGGCTGCACACTGAAACCCGCTATAGCGAAGCGGTGATCCACAACGGCGCGGTGTATCTCTCCGGGCAACTGGCCGATGACCTGACCGGTGATATCCGCGAGCAGACCCGCGAAACGCTGTCGAGCATCGAACGCTTGCTGGACGAGGCGGGTACCAGCAAGACGCGCCTGCTTTCGGCAACCATTCACCTGAAGGACATCGCCGCCGATTACGCCGGTATGAACGAGGTGTGGGATGCATGGATCACACCGGGCACGGCGCCGGCACGGACCACTGTTCAGGCCCTGATGTATTCGCCGGATGTGCGGGTCGAGATCACCGTCGTCGCTGCCATGCCGGATCTCGCCGGCCCGGTCCTCTGACCCTTGGAAGAGCCGCGCGTGCCGGGCGACGGCTCGTCTGGAGCCGGTGTTGTAAATTCTGAACGCCATTGCCATGATAGCCCCCTCTTCGCATCGCTCTTGAAAGGGGGCTCCCGTATTGGACGTCGGCGTTCGACTGCAAACCATCCGCAAGCTCAAGGGTCTGTCCCAGCGTGAACTCGCCAAGCGTGCCGGCGTTACCAACAGCACCATTTCCATGATCGAAAAGAACAGCGTCAGCCCCTCGATCAGTTCGCTGAAGAAGGTGCTGAGTGGGATTCCCATGTCGCTGGTGGAGTTCTTTTCCCCCGACTTCGAGCAGGACAGCGACACCCAGGTGGTCTACAAGGCCGGCGAGTTGATCGATATATCCGACGGCGCGGTGAGCATGAAGCTGGTGGGCAAGGCGCATCCGGGACGAGCCATCGCCTTTCTCGACGAGACCTATCCGCCGGGCTCCGATACTGGAATGGACATGCTCTCGCACCAGGGCGAGGAGGCCGGGATGCTGGTCGAAGGCCGTCTGGAGCTGACCGTGAACGGTCAGGTGTACGTGCTGGAGAGCGGCGATAGCTACTACTTCGAGAGCAGCAAGCCGCATCGTTTCCGTAATCCGTACGACGCGCCGGCACGGTTGATCAGCGCGACGACGCCGGCGAACTTTTAACCGCATCGGTCTTGATTCATCCGAAAGTTGCGATGCGACAAAGCGTCGCGGAGAAACGCCGGGCCTTTCGTATTGTTTCAGCCGGCATGGCTTGCCGTTATACTGACCGCCGCTCGCGATACCGTGGCCGCGGGCGTGTCTAGCCACAATGAGGGTGTAAGGTGAACCTGATTAAGAAGATCCTGGTAGCACAGACTGCCGTAGTGGCCCTGTGGGCAATGAGCGCTCAGGCTGCGACCGACGAAGCAATCGCCGAGCGCCTCAAGCCGGTGGGCGAAGTATGTATTCAAGGTGAAGAGTGCGCAGCCGCTGGTGCCGGCGCTGCCGCAGCCGCCGGTGGTGCCGCCCGTAGCGGTTCCGACGTGTACGGCAAGTTCTGCACTGCCTGCCACGGCTCCGGCCTGCTGAACGCGCCGAAGACCGGTGACAGTGCAGCCTGGACGGCCCGTGCCGATGCTGCCGGTGGTCTGGACGGCCTGCTCAAGCATGCCATCAGCGGCATCAACGCCATGCCGCCGAAGGGCACCTGTGGCGACTGCTCCGATGACGAGCTGAAGGCCGCCATCCAGCACATGTCCGGCCTCTGATCGAGCGCCAGGCGTCACCAGCAAAGCCGCCTCCGGGCGGCTTTGTCGTTTCTGCGGTGAGCAAAGCAGGCAGCTCTCGAGTCGAATTCGATACGGCCTACCGGTCGGATTCCCGTGACGACAGAGGAGCCCCGCATGCCCAGTTCCGCACCACAACCCGAACAGCTGCACCTGGCCAGTGACGGGCGCACGCCCAACAGCCCGCACCCGGTGCTGATCTATCGCCAGCTACCCTTGGCGGGGCCGAGCCCGGCCGAGGCGTTCGAGCGATTGTTCGACAGCCATCTGTGGCCCTCCGCCTGGCGCGGAACGGTTTACGACTACCACCATTACCATTCCACCGCCCACGAAGTGCTCGGCGTGGCCAGCGGCTGGGCGCGGGTCATGTTGGGCGGTGATAACGGTCAGGAGGTCGAGCTGAAGGCGGGCGACGCGCTGGTGCTACCGGCCGGGACGGGGCATTGCGCGCTCGAGGCCAGCGCAGATTTCCAGGTGGTGGCGGGTTATCCGGTCGGCCAGCAGTACGACATGCAGCGGCCTGACGCGGCCACCCATGATCAGGCGCGTGAGCGAATTGCCCAAGTCGGCGTGCCCATCAGCGATCCGCTGGCAGGCACGCAGGGTGCGCTGGTGGCGCTATGGCGCGCAGAGGCGCCGCCGGCCGGTTGAGCCGGGTTCAGCTTTTGAGCTGCGCCCGGACTATGACCTGCACTCAGCCAATGACCTGCAGTCAGTCTATGAATTGCACTTGCCCATCAGCCAGCGAGGCGACGCGAGCCAGGGACTCGACGCGGTAACCGGCTTCTTCCAGCTCCTGACGACCGGCCTGGAAGGCCTTTTCGATGACGATGCCAAGGCCGGCGATGCTCGCGCCGGCCTGGTTGATGATCGAGATCAGGCCCTTGGCGGCTTTGCCGTTGGCCAGGAAGTCGTCGATGATCAGCACGCGGTCGTTCGAGGACAGGTGCTGGGTGGACACGGCGATGGTGCTTTCCACTTGCTTGGTGAACGAATAGACCGTGGCGGTTAGCAGGTTGTCCTGCAGCGTCAGCGACTGGTGCTTGCGGGCGAAGATCACCGGCACGCCCAACTCCAGGCCGGCCATGACCGCCGGCGCAATGCCGGAGGCTTCGATGGTGACGATCTTGGTGACGCCGGCATCGCGGAACAGGCGGGCGAATTCCTGCCCGATGGCCTGCATCAGCACGGGATCTATCTGGTGGTTGAGGAACGCGTCGACCTTGAGTACCCGGTCGGAAAGCACGATGCCCTGACTGCGAATCTTATCTTTCAGCTGTTCCACGAACGCTACCTCAAGCGTGGGCGGCCGCGGCTTGCCTGACGCTTGGCGCCGGGGCGCTTCTGCCGTCACTGCGTTTCGCAGCCTGGAAAAGCCGCGCATTCTCGCTCAATTCGGCGTGCCGATCCAAGGCCGACGTTCAGCCCAGCGCTTCGATCGACAGGCGGCGAAAGCGCACCGCCTCGCCGTGGTGCTGCAGGACGATATGCCCGGCTGGCGCCTTGGCGAACAGCGGCTTGTCGGCGAATTTGCTGGACTCGATCAGCGTGTGCAGGGCCGGGTCGTCCAGGCGATAACTCAGCACCATACGATTGCCCAGCCAGTGCTCGACCGTACCCTGGCGCACGACAAGCGCTGCGTGCATGAAGCTACCGGGTTCGATCCGGGTTTCCTGTTCGGGCGCGAGCAGGCCATACAGGGCACCGTTGCGGGTGGTTGGTTCTTCGCCGTCGGGGTGAACGGCATCATCCAGCAGCTGCATTTCCGGCCCGCTGTGCCAGGCGAGGCCGGCGCTTTCGTCGACGCGGTAGAAGACCCCGGAATTGCCGCCCACCGGTAGGGCGAACTCGAACTGCAGGATGAAATCGCCATAGCGCTCGCGCGAGACCAGGTCGACCCGCGGGGCGCCGACAATGGCACACAGCTGTTCATCGTCGTCGCGGTACCAGCTTTCGTCGGGAAAGGTTGCGCCGTGCCAGGCGTGCCATTGTGCTGCGTCGAGATTCATCAGCCACTCCTCATCCGAACAGTTGCTGCTTGCGCCGCAGCCAGCGATAGCCGTAAGGCCCGAGGCGAATCTTCAGCGGCGAACCTTCCGGCTGCCCGTAATCGCAGTCGGCGAGCACATCGACCATGTCCTGAAGGTCGTCCTCGGTGATCTCGACGGTGGTTTCCTTGTCGGCAAGATTGACCAGCATCAGCACCGTGGAGCCGTTGTCGTGGCGGATGGCGAACACCGCCGGATCATCCACTTCGACAGTCGTGCGCTTGCCGATGCCAATCTCGCGCAGGCCGATGCGCGTGCGGATCATGTTGCCGGTGCGCGCCATCAGCGAGTCGCTGCGCAGGGTTTGGGCGAATACGTTGATCTTCTCGTACGAGAACGACCCTTCGTCGATCACCGGTGCGGCCAGCTCACCTTTGGTACAAGAGAAACCGGCGTTGGGTTCGTTGGACCACTGCATGGGCGTGCGTACGGCCAGTCGCTCGGGGCGGTCGAGGTCATCGCCCATGCCGATTTCCTCGCCGTAGCGGATGATCGGTGTGCCGGGCAGCGAGAACAGCAACGCATGAGTGGCCGCGATGCGTCGCTCGTCGCCGTCGAGCATCGGCGCAAGCCGCCGGCGAATGCCGCGGTTGTAGGCACGCATGTTCTCGTCGGGGGCGAAGGTGTCCATCACCTCTTTGCGCTCATCCTCTTCCAGCCGGTCGAGGCTCAGCTCGTCGTGGTTGCGGATCCACAGCGCGTATTGCGAATGGCTGGGCGGCAGCGGCTGGCTGTTCAGTGCGCGCACCAGCGGCTCGGCCTGCTGCCGTGCCAAGGCCAGGAACAAATGGTTGTTAGTCCAGAAATCCAGTAGCAAGGTGACGCGGTCCGCTTCGTCGCCGAAGTATTCGACGTATTTTTCCGGATCAGTGTCGATCTCGCCGAGCAGTACAGTCTCGGGCCGGCGCATGGTGACGAAGTCGCGCATATGTTCGAGTAGCCAGTAGCCTTTCTCCAGTTCACCGCCGCCTGCCTGGCGCACCATGTGCACCGCGGCGTCGATGCGGAAACCGGAGACACCCAGACGCAGCCAGAACGACATGATCCGCTCGATCTCGTGGATGACCTTCGGGTTGGTCAGGTCAAGATCCGGCTCGTGCTTGTAGAACAGATGGCGGTAGTACTGGCCGGCTTCCTCGTCCCAAGTCCAGATGCTGTCCTCGACCGTCGGGAAAATCGGCTCCATGAAATCGTCCGGCTTGTCGGCCCAGATGTAGTAGTCGCGGTAGGGCGAGTTGCGGTCGCGGCGCGCCTCCTGGAACCACTTGTGCTGGATGGACGTGTGCTGCACTACCAGCTCGATGATGACGTGCAGGCCCAGCTCTTCGGCCTTCTCCAACAGAGCCACGATGTCGGCCAGATCACCGAAGCGTTTGTCCACCTGCAGATGGTCAGTGATGTCGTAGCCAGCGTCGTCGAATGGCGACTGATAGAACGGCATCAGCCATACGGCCGTGCAGCCGAGGCCGCGAATGTAGTCGAGGCGCTCGGTGATGCCGCGCAGATCGCCGCAGCCGTCTCCATTACTGTCACGAAACAGGGTGGGATCGATCTGATAGATTGCCGCGTTGCGGTACCAGAGGGGACGCATGCTCAGTTCTCCGTTGGGCGCAGCACGACGGCCTGCCCTGGGTTAAGGGTGCCGTTGTAGGGATCGCCTTCACCGATGCCGTCGCTGGCGATCTCGACCTGCCATTCGCCGGCGTGCGGATGAGCGTGGAGCTGGTCGGAGAAGTTGATGCAGACCAGACGGCGGTCGTCGCCGAAATTCCGGCGGTAGGCAAGCACTTCGGGGTGCGAAGGCAACTCTTCGAAATCGCCGTGATGCAGCGCCGGGCTGGCCTTGCGCGCGGCGAGCAGGCGCTGGTAGAGCGCGAACATGGAGTTCGCTTCACCAGTCTGCCGCTCGGCTGCCAGCTCGTTGGCGTCAGGCGGGAAGGGCAGCCAGGGTTCTGCACCTTGCCAGCCATGTGGTGGTTCGGCCTGCCAGGGGATCGGGGCCCGGCAACCGTCACGGCCGCCCGGATCGGTTCGGGTTTCGGCGGTAATAACCGCGTCTTCCAGCCCCAATTCCTCACCCTGATAGATGAACGGCGTACCGCGCAGCGTCAGCAGCATTACCGCAGCGGCACGGGCGGCGCGCTCGGAGCCCTGGTAACGGCTGCGCTGGCGCACGTTGTCGTGATTGGAGAGCACCCAGGTTGGCCAGGCACCGGCCGGCTGCAGCCAGTGCTCGACCTCGCGGATGCAGGTACGAAACAGCACGGGGTCCCAGGGCGCATCCAGCGGATTAAAGTTGAAGGCCAGGTGCAACTCGTCGCCAGCGCCGTAGTACTGCAGCACCCGTTCGGTGGAGCGAATGTTCACCTCACCCACCAGCATGCGGTCGCCGGGATAGCTGTCGACGAGCTTGCGCAAACCGCGCAGCACTTCGTGGCTGTAGGGCTGATCGTTGAAGTCCGGGAGCGGTTGGCCAGCCTGGCAGCGCGGGTCGTCAGCAAAGCTCGGGTCCTTGCCGGTGCAGTGGATGACGTCGATGCGAAAGCCGTCGATGTCGCGGTCGAGCCAGAAGCGCAGCACGTCGTGCATCGCCTCGACCACCTCGGGGTTGCGCCAGTTGAGGTCCGGCTGCTTGGCGAGGAACAGGTGCAGGTAGTACTGCTGGGTGTGCTCGTCCCAGGTCCAGGCGCTGCCCGCGCCCAGCGCAGCACGCCAGTTGTTCGGCTGGTCGCGCCAGATGTACCAGTCGCGCTTGGGATTGTCCCGCGAGCTGCGCGACTCGACGAACCAGGGGTGTTCATCGGAGGTGTGATTGGGCACGAAGTCCAGCAGCACCCGGATACCGCGGGCATGAGCTTCGGTAATCAGCCGGTCGATATCGGCCAGCGAACCGAACAGCGGATCGATATCGCAATAGTCGCTGATGTCGTAGCCGGCATCGGCCATGGGTGAGCGGAAGATCGGCGACAACCACAGCGCATCGACGCCCAGCTGTTGCAGATGATCGAGATGGCGCAGCACGCCATTGAGGTCACCGATGCCGTCTCCGTTGCTGTCTGCAAAGGATCGCGGGTAGATCTGATAAACGGTCGCGCCCTTCCACCACGGTGTTTGGGTTGTCTCGCTCATGCCTCACACCCCCTGATTCGTCTCAGGTCGCGGCCGATCCTGCACGGCCGCTCTGTCAGGTTTACGACTGGCCAACGGCACATGGGTTCGCCGGTTAATTGATCCTGGTCGGCCCGCGATGAACGCAAGGGTGGATACTCCGCCTAAGCTAACGACAGACTTTCAACCCCTCCGAGGAGATTTGCATGCTACGTATTGCCATCAACGGGTATGGACGTATCGGCCGCGCCGTCGTACGAGCGCTGTTCGAGCGTGGATTGCAGGATCGGGTACAGGTGGTCGCGATCAACGATCTCAGCGACCACAAGACGCTGGTGCATCTGACCCGCTTCGATTCGACCTTCGGTCGTTTCCCCGAGCCGGTAGAGCTGCAAGGCGAATCGATGGTGGTGCGTGGCCAGGCGATCCGCCTGCTGGCTGAGCGGGATGCGACCAAGCTGCCGTGGAAGGAATTGGGCGTCGACGTGGTGCTCGAGTGCACCGGCAAATTCAAGAAGCGAGCGCTCATCGAGCAGCACCTGCAGGCCGGGGCCGGTCGCGTATTCGCCTCGCACCCGCTCGATGGCGGCGACCTGACCGTCGTCTACGGCGTGAATCACCAGCTGCTCGGCGATCAGCGCGTCGTCTCCAATGCCTCCTGCACCACCAATTGCCTGGCGCCGCTGGCCAAGGTGCTGCACGAGGCGGTCGGCATCCGCCAGGGCCTGCTCAACACCGTGCACTCCTACACCAACGACCAGAACCTCTTGGACAAGGCGCACAGTGACCTCTACCGCGCGCGCGCCGCGGCGTTGTCGATGATTCCGTCCACCACCGGTGCGGCCAAGGCCATCGGTCTGGTGCTGCCAGAGCTGGCCGGGCGTCTGGACGGCCTCTCGGTGCGGGTGCCGACGCCGAACGTCTCGCTGGTCGACCTGACCTTTATCGCCGAGAACGCGCCGGAAAGCGTCGAGGCGATCAACGACATCCTGCGTGCCGGGGCGCAGAAGCTGCCGGCCGGCGTCATGGAGTGCAACGAGGAAGCGCTGGTCTCCTGCGACTTCAACGGCTATCCGGCGTCCTGCGTCGCCGACCTCAGCCAGACCCGCGTGCAGGGCGAGCTGGTCAAGGTGATGGCCTGGTACGACAACGAGTGGGGCTTCTCCAACCGCATGCTCGATGTGCTGCTGCATTGGGACGGCGCCAAGTCGGCCTGATGGGCGAAACCGACAGGCCGGGCGCGGGGCAGGGGCTCTGGCAGCTGAGCCTCGCGCAGTTTCGCCATGCCGTTGCCGAGCGTGCGTTGCCCGGCTGCGGTGCGGTTACCGCAGTCACGGCTGACTTGGCCGTGGCGCTGATCGTCAAGGCGCTGCGGGTCAGCGCCGCGCACGGCGATGCCTCCTGTAACGCGCTGCTGGCTGACGCCCGCTCGCTGCTGGGTCGTCCTGGCGCCTTTGCCGACGACGACGTGGCGGTCTTCTCCGAATATCTGAAGGAAGACGAGGGTCGAGCGCCCGAATTGTCGCGGCAGGCATGCGCGGTGCCGCTGGCGACGGCGCATGCCTGCGTCGAGGCGCTGGGCATCGCCGAGCGCGCCTTGCCGATGGTCGAGCCGTCGCTGCGCTGTGATGTCGAGGCGGCGGTGTTGTTGCTGAGCGCCTGCGTCGACGCCGTGCTGCTCAATGTAGAGGCTGATATGGACGAGCTGGATGCCCAGGCGCGGGCCGATGTGCAGTCCGCTTGTGAACGCCTTCGCCAGCAATCGACTCAGCTTCGCGATCGTCTGAACGCACGCTGATCCTGTTTTCCAATAAGCACATCCCTGATCCTGAGACGAAAGGTCTCGTTTCGGGTTGACGGCGGCTGCCTGCTCTACCTACTCTCCAGTGCATAGTGAGACATTGAGTCTCAAAATAAGAAGCTGCCAGCTCGTCAGGCAGTCCATTTTCGGAGAGTGCCCATGAGTCATCGCATCGTTCTGCCGCGCCTGATGGAAGTCGGCGCTGGCGCCAGCCAGCAACTCGCCCGCGTGCTGAAGGAGCTGGGCTGCAATCGCCCGCTGATCGTCACCGACCGCATGATGGTCGAGCTGGGCTATGTCGCCCGTATCGCCGGTCAGCTGGAAGAGGCCGGCATCGCCAGCCAGTGCTTCGCCGATACCCTGCCCGAACCGACCGCTGCTTCGATTCGAGCGGGCGTGGAAATGGTCCGTCAGGGCGACTTCGACTCCATCGTCGCCCTCGGCGGCGGCAGCCCGATCGACTCGGCCAAGGCCATCGGCATACTCGGCAAGTTTGGCGGCGAGATGCGCGACTACCGTTTCCCGCGCGACGTCAGCGCAGCCGGTCTGCCGCTGATCGCCATCCCCACCACGGCCGGCACCGGTTCGGAAGCCACGCGCTTCACCATCATCACTGACGAAACCAGCGACGAAAAAATGCTCTGCGCGGGCCTCGGTTTCATGCCCATCGCCGCGCTGATCGACTACGAGCTGACCCTCTCGCTGCCGCCGCGGGTGACCGCCGACACCGGCATCGACGCACTGACCCACGCGATCGAGGCCTATGTCAGCCGCAAGGCCAGCCTCTACAGCGTTGCCCAGGCGCTGGAAGCCATGCGACTGCTCGCGCCGAACCTGCGCGCGGCCTTCAATGAGCCGGGCAACCGTGCCGCCCGCGAGGCGATGATGCTCGGCGCGACCCTGGCCGGGATCGCCTTCTCCAACGCCTCGGTGGCGCTGGTGCATGGCATGAGCCGGCCGATCGGTGCCTTCTTCCATGTGCCGCATGGGTTGTCCAACGCCATGCTGCTGCCGGCGATCACCGCCTTCTCGATTCCCGCCGCGCCGGAGCGCTACGCCGATTGCGCGCGAGCGATGGGCGTCGCCGCGCAGACCGACAGCGTCGAGGTGGCAAACGACAAGCTGCTCGCCGAGCTGCGCGCAATCAATCAGGAACTGAAAGTGCCGAGCCCGGAACAGTTCGGCATCGCCCGCGAACGCTTCTTCGAACTGCGCGAGACCATGGCGCGCCAGGCGCTGGCCTCCGGCTCGCCGGGCAACAACCCGCGCGTGCCCACGGAAGCGGAAATCATCGACCTCTACGAAACCGTCTGGAACCAGGAGTGAAGCCATGCAGACCCTCGGCAACCTGATCAACAACGAGGCCGTCGCTGGCCGCTCCGAGCGCCACGCCACCGTCTACAACCCGGCCACCGGCGAGCCGCGCCTGTATGTTTCGCTGTCCTCGGCAGACGAAACCCGCGAGGCCATAGCCGCCGCCCAAGCCGCCTTCGAAGGCTGGTCGAAGACGCCGCCGTTGGTGCGCGCGCGGGTCATGTTTCGTTTCAAGGAATTGCTCGAGCGCCGCCGCGACGACGTCGCCCGGCTGATCACCAGCGAACACGGCAAGGTATTTTCCGACGCCCAGGGCGAAGTCACCCGTGGGCTGGAGGTGGTGGAGTTCGCCTGTGGCATCCCGCACCTGCTCAAGGGCGAGTTCTCCTCCAACGTCGGTCGCGACATCGATTCCAACTCGCTGATGCAGCCGCTCGGCGTCTGCGTCGGCATCACCCCGTTCAACTTCCCGGCGATGGTGCCGCTGTGGATGCTGCCGGTGGCCATCGCCTGCGGTAACACGTTCGTGCTCAAGCCCTCGGAAAAGGATCCAAGCGCGACCATGTTGCTCGGCGAGCTGCTGGCCGAAGCCGGGCTTCCGGCCGGCGTGCTGAACATCGTCAACGGCGGCAAGGAAGCCGTGGACGTGCTGCTCACCGACGAGCGCGTGCAGTCGGTCAGCTTCGTCGGCTCGACGCCGATCGCCGAATACATCTATGCCACCGCCTCGGCCCACGGCAAGCGCTGCCAGGC
>DNMQ01000154.1 GCA_003488145.1 Pseudomonas sp. | reverse complement strand
AACGGCAAGAACCAGCAGTCCCATCAAGACACGACCTTCTGCGAGGCGCTGCTCGGAGAGATGAACGACATGGTCCGGGTGCTGTTTCCGGCCGACCACAACAGCGCCCTGGCGCTGCTGCCATCGATCTACCAGGCACGCGGCGAACTGGCCTGCCTGGTCATGCCCAAACGCGACCGGCCGTGCTACTTCGATCAGACCCAGGCCGAGCAGTTGGCGCGCGACGGCGCCATCGTGGTCGAGGAGCAGCCGGGCAACGAGGCATTGCTGCTGATTGCCAACGGCAGCTATCAGCTGGGCGAGATGCTCCGTGCGGCCAAGCGGCTCAAGGAGGCCGACTGCGCTTATCGGCTGGTCTATCTGCAGGAGCCGGGCCGCTTCCGCGGGCCGCGCGATCATTGGGAAGTCGGGGCGCGCGCCAGCGAAGGCGTGGCGGAGCGGTTGTTCCCGGATGCGATGGAAATGCGCGTGCTGTTGACGCACATGCGGCCGGAAGTGGCGCGCGGTCACCTGTGGCCGATTCTGCCGGACGCGCGCAAGTGCTCGGCGCTCGGCTATCGCAACCGCGGCGGCACGCTGGATGAATTCGGTATGCAATTCGCCAACCGCGCCAGCTGGGCCAACGTGCTCGCGGCCTGCGCACGCCTGCGTAACGTGCCGCGCACGGCGCTGCTTACCAGGGACGAGGCTGCCGCAGTGGCCGGCAGGGGGGATCCGCAGATACTGCGGGGCGACGCTTGATAAATAAACCTGGCAGGACGGCGGGCCGTGGCCTGCTCCTGCCAGCGTTCACCTGTTAGCGGTCGCAGTCCGAGGCCTTGTAGCGCTCGCTGGCGATGGGCTTGTTGCTCTGGTACTCGCTGAAGTCATAGCGCAGGACTGCGCCCTGGCTCATCAGCTTGCGTAGTCCTTCATTGCCACAGACGCTAACAGCGAGCTGGCTGCGCACATCGGCCGGGTTATCGCGCATCTGCGCCGCATGCCGCGGCTGTACGCTGAGATGGTTTACCAGCATGTTGTTTTCTACGGTGTAGCCCTGATCAAGAATGTCTTCGTTGATCGCGCGAGGCGTTCCGACACTGCTTTCGCGGGCGACCTGCTCGAGCAGCTGATTCAGCTGTTGCTCCTGCAGCGAGGCGGCGTGGGCAACGGGGAGGGCGAGGCTCAGAGCGAGCAGGGTGGTCAGACGATACATGGCGGTCTCCTTTTGACTGCGCTATTTCGACCGGCTGCCTGTGGTGCGGTTCATTTAACGGTGCTGGGCAGAAGTCTCCCTGGCGCTGGTAGACTGCCGCGCTTCATCGTCACCCTCGAGTCGATTCATGCCCCATGCCGTAGCCCGTCTGCGCAGCGAACGCCTGGCGAAAAGCCTCAAGCCCTTCGTTGCCCGCGGCTCCCGGGCGCCGCGCTGCGAGCGCTGCCGGGTACCATTCAGCCATTGCCTTTGCCCTTGGTTGCCGACGATCGAGAGCGATTGCGGTGTCTGCCTGCTGATGCACGATATCGAGCCGCTCAAGCCTAGCAATACGGGCTGGCTGATTGCCGATGTGGTGCGCGATACCTTCGCCTTCACCTGGCAGCGCACGGGCGTGGACCCGCGATTGCTGGCGCTGCTGGCCGATCCGCAATGGCAGCCACTGTTGATCTTTCCGGGTGAATACGCCGAGTCGAGGCGGGTGGTCGAGCAAGTCGAGCGGGAGAACGCTAAGCGCCCGCTGTTCGTACTGCTCGATGCCACCTGGACCGAGGCGCGCAAGATGTTTCGCAAGAGCCCCTACCTGGATGGCCTGCCGGTGCTGAGCCTGCGACCCGAGGTGCTGTCGCGCTACCGGCTGCGCCGGTCGACTCGCAGTGACCATCTGTGCACCGCCGAGGTCGCAGCGCTCTGTCTGGATCTGGCTGGAGATTCGGCCGCGGCGAACACGCTCGATGCCTTGCTCGACGTGTTCACCGAGCACTATCTGGGTGCCAAGTATCATCGCCAGCCGGACCTGCAGAACGCCGCGCATCTGGCATTGAGGCCTGCGCGCTGACTCGATTGGTCGTCAGGCCTTGGCAGGACTGGCTGCGGTTAGCGGCTCGGCTTTGCGCGGCCAGAGTTGTGCGGCGAGCATGCCGATGAACATCAATACGCAGCCCATGTAGCCGCGCAGCGTCAGGCTTTCCTCAAGGAACAGTGCGCCCGCGATGGCTGCGAACACTGCTTCCAGTGAAAGGATGATCGCCGCATGGGAGGCGATCGCATGCTTCTGCGCAACAACCTGCAGTGTGTAGCCAACCGCAACGGCGAACAATCCGCCATAGATGAGGGCCGGCCCGGCGAGCCAGATGCTGGTCGGCTCGATCTCTTCAAAGATCAGTGCCAGCAGCAGGCTCACCACGGCACAAGTGGCGAACTGCAGGAAGGCCAGGCGAATCGCGTCGTGGCGGCTGACGAAGAAGCTCACCAGCAGCACGTGCAGGCCCCAGACGAAGGCGCCGGCCAACTGGATCCAGTCACCAGAGGCAACGGTGAAATTCTCGCCGATGCTCAGCAGCGCCATGCCGGCAACGGCGAGAAAGGCGCCGACCCAGGTTCCGAGGCCTGTCCTGTGGCCAATGATCAGTCCCAGCAGTGGCACCACGATCACGTACAGGCCAGTGATGAATCCTGAGTTGGTCACGCTGGTAAACAGCAGGCCGACCTGCTGCAGGTTGATTCCCACGGTCAGCGCAAGCCCCATGCTCAGGCCGCCGAGCAGCAGACCACGCTGCAGAAAGGGTTCGTGCCGGGCTTTGGTGCGGCCCTGGTAGATCACCAGTGGCAGCAGCGCGAGAGCGCCCAGGGCGAAGCGCAGGCCGGTAAATAGAAACGGGCCGATGTTGTCCATGCCGATGCGTTGGGCGACAAAGGCCGTGCCCCAGATCATGGCGGTGATCAGCATCAGGAAGTCGGCGCGGAGGGCTTGGCTACGCATCTTTCGGCTCGTCAGGGAAAAGGCGCAGACTTTGCTACAAAGCGCCGCGCTTGACCACTTATTCATGGGTGGGCATGCTTGCGCCGCTTGATTTGTTGTGGCGGGCGGCCGATATTCGGTCTGGCCGGCCGAAAATTTCACATCGGACCATCCCCGGAGCGTTGTCTCGGGGTTTCTGCCGTCATCTTGTCGGCATCGGCTGCTCAAGCCGATGAAAAGCGCCAATAAAAACTACAGGTCTGCCAATGGCTGCTTACGAAATAATCATTGCCGATGATCACCCGCTTTTCCGCAGCGCGCTGCAACAGGCGCTCACCATGGGGCTAGGGGAAAACGTACGTCTGGTGGAAGCGGCCAGCATCGCCGAACTGGAAAGCCTTCTAAATCAGGGCGCCGATTGGGATCTGGTGCTGCTGGATCTGAACATGCCTGGAGCCTATGGTTTCTCGGGCCTGGTACTGCTGAGGGGGCAGTATCCGCATCTACCGGTAGTCATGATCTCGGCACAGGAGGACGCAGCGGTCGTTGCGCGCTCCCGTGAGTTCGGTGCCAGCGGTTTCATTCCCAAGTCCAGTTCTCTGGAAACCATCCAGGAAGCGGTACGTGCTGTTTTGAATGGCGATGTCTGGTGGCCTAGTAACATCCAGGATGTGGCCAACGTCAGCGATGAGGCCAAGGCCGCCAGCGCCGGGCTTGCCAGCCTGACGCCGCAACAGTTCCGAGTGCTGACCATGGTCTGTGACGGGCTGTTGAACAAGCAGATCGCTTACGAACTGAGCGTTTCCGAAGCGACCATCAAGGCTCACGTTACCGCTATCTTCCGCAAGCTGGGCGTGCGTACCCGCACCCAGGCAGCCCTGTTGCTGCAGCAGATGGGTTCCATTCCAACCAGCTGATCCGGATGCGGGCCTCAGGCGATCGGCGGCAGCTGGATTTCATCGCTGCGGCGCACGCCTGAGGTCAGGGCGCGGCACTGTTCGACGAACTCGAGCATGGCCGCGGTCTGATACTTGTGCGAATGCCATATGAAGTAGAACTGGCGGCGCAGGTCCAGCTCGGGCGTCGCCACCGGTACCAGGCTGCCACGGCGAAAGGCGTCACGCAGCGCCAGTCGAGAAATACAGCCGATCCCCAGGCCCGACTCCACCGCGCGTTTGATCGCTTCGGTGTGCTCCAGCTCGAGCCGCACGTTCAGCTTGCCTGACCGATGTCGCACAGCCTGTTCGAAGGTCATCCGCGTGCCGGAGCCCTGCTCGCGGAGAATCCACGCTTCGCTGGTCAGCTCGTCCAGTCCCACCTCGCCGCGCCCGGCCAGCGGGTGCTGCGGCGCGCAGAACACCACCAGCTCATCCTCGATCCACGGCTGGACCTCAAGGTCCGGGTGCTGGCAATCACCTTCGATCAAACCCAGATCAAGTTCGTGTTGCGCGATCTGATGCACGATGTGCGCAGTGTTGTGTACGTGCAGCTTCACTCGGCATTCCGGGTGGCGCTGCATGAAGCTGCCAATCAGCAACGTGGCGAGGTAGTTGCCGATCGTCAGCGTCGCACCGACCGCCAGTGAGCCGAAGCCGCTCTTGCCGTTGAGCAAATCCTCGATGGCGCGTGCTTGATCGAGCAGGGCAACTGCCTGCGGCAGCAGCTGTTGTCCGAGCGCGTTCAAGCAGAGCCTTTTGCCGGCTCGGTCGAAGAGCTGGCAGCCGGACTGGCGTTCCAGTTCGGCCAGCGACGTACTGGTTGCGGACTGTGACAACGAGAGGCTCTTGGCTGCGCGCGACACGCTTTCCTGGCGTGCGACAGCGGCAAACACTTCGATCTGGCGGAGAGTAAAATGCATATCTATGTAACCGATAACCTATATCTTTATTATCCAGTTAACGAATAAAGACGCCATCGCTAGACTGGCGCCACGTAACGACGCCCGTCGCGACACCACGAGGAATTCGTAGCATGAGCAATCTGAACGTAGAGCGCGTTCTCAGTGTGCACCATTGGAACGATACGCTGTTCAGCTTCAAGACCACCCGCAATGCAGGCTTGCGCTTCGAGAACGGCCAGTTCGTCATGATCGGCCTAGAGGTCGAGGGCCGTCCGCTGATGCGCGCCTACAGTATCGCCAGTCCCAACTACGAAGAGTATCTGGAGTTCTTCAGCATCAAGGTGCAGNNCTGCAGCACCTGCAGGAAGGCGACCAGATCATGGTCAGCCGCAAGCCAACCGGAACACTGGTGCTCGACGATCTGTTGCCTGGCAAGCATCTTTACCTGCTCAGCACCGGCACGGGCCTGGCGCCATTCATGAGTGTCATCCAGGACCCGGAAACCTACGAGCGCTTCGAAAAAGTTGTGCTGGTGCATGGTGTTCGCTACGCAAACGAAGTCGCCTATCGCGAATTCATCACCGAGCACCTGCCGCAGAACGAGTTCTTTGGTGAGGCGGTGAAAGAAAAACTGATCTATTACCCGACTGTGACGCGCGAGCCTTTCGAGAATCAGGGCCGCCTGACCGAGCTGATGCGCAGCGGCAAACTGTTCAGCGACATCGGCCTGCCTCCGATCAATCCGCAGGACGATCGCGCGATGATTTGCGGCAGCCCGAGCATGCTGGACGAAACCAGCCAGGTGCTGGACAGCTTCGGTCTGAGCGTCTCGCCGCGCATGGGCGATCCGGGGCACTACCTGATCGAGCGCGCATTCGTCGAGAAGTAGCGCACCGCTCCACGCCGCCGCCTCGCGCGGCGGCTATCCCGGTGCGGTCTGGCATCAAACGTAGGCGGCGCAGCACTTCTTGAATTTCGAACCGCTGCCGCATGGGCAGGGATCGTTGCGTCCGGCCTTGAGTGGCACCGTCGGATCGATGAAATACCATTTTCCGTCGCATTGAACGAAGGCCGAGCGTTCCTGGTGGACATGCTCGCCCGCCTGGTCGTGCCAGCGGGCGGTGAAGGTCACCCGTGCATGTTCAGGCTTGCCGCCGAGCACTGCACTCTCGTTCACTTCCAGCCCCAACCAGGTGCTGTCCAGGCTCCAGCGGCGCATGCCGTCCATGTCCAGCGCCGTCTGTTGCACCGGCAGCGTGGTGGCCTGCAGATAGTCGACCAGACCCAGCACGTAGGCGCTATAGCGCGAGCGCATCAGCAGTTCGGCGCTGGGTGCCGGTGTGCCCGCGTGATAACGGCCACAGCACTGGTCAAGCGTATTGCCGCTGCCGCAAGGGCAGTTAGGCGCGAGGGGGCGCTGTTCGCTCATGTCACCACCAGTACTTTCCGAAGTTTTCCGGGTTGGCCCAGAACCTGGCATTCAGCCAGTCCGGAACCTGCTTGTATTGGAGCAGGTCGTAGGTGAATAGCGTCAAGGTCTGTCCGTCGCGCTGGAAGCGCTCGCTGACTTGCAGGGCTAGTGCATAGAAGTCTGTGGTCTGCCATTCGGATGCGTCGAGATCCACGAGTACTGCCATACGGCTGGCATTCAGATTGCGAACGCTGCCGAGCAGCTCCAGGCCGTTACGCTTGGGCATGTGCTCCAGACAGTCAACGAACAGGGCCAAATCGTAGCGCTGAGAGGCCAGTTGTTCTGATAGCGGCGCGGCATCGGCGCGGTTTAGCTGAAACTCCGGATGACATTCGGCGTAGGCAGCCAGAGCAGGTTGATCACTGCGCCCCACGTGCAATAGATGGCTTGGGGCATAGTGCTCGAGCATCGCCGCAAGCGCTTGTTGTGGCGTGTGCACTACAGGGTTTTCAGTCAATAGAGAATCCTCGTTTCAAAGGTGAAGACTAGCGCGGTGCCGTTTGTCGGCCTAGTCTGAAAATAACCGGAGCCGCCCGGATTCCCGTACGTGGCGATTCTGGCTGAATGTCCACACTGGAGGTTTTGATCGATGAGTACATTACGGACAGCAGTACCCGTTATTGTCATGTCCACGTTCCTGGCTGGTTGTGCAGGCGTGCAGAAACAGGATTGGCCGACATGTGCGGCCGTGGGTGGCGTGAGCGGTGCCGCGCTGGGGGCCATCGAGAGCAGCTCCTATGCCGGTTGGGGTGCGCTGATCGGTGGTGGTGTCGCGGCAGCCTATTGTTGGGCCAACGGCATGGAAGAGGAAACGGTCGCCGTCGTCGAGACGGTCGAGCCGATGCCTCAGTCCGAGCCGGAACCGGAGCCTGCGGCAGAGCCGGTGCGCGTCGAACTGGACGTCAAGTTCGACTTCGATCGTGATGTGGTCAAGCAGGATAGCTATGGCGACATCCAGAATCTGGCTGATTTCATGAAGGAATATGGCCAAACCACGACCGTGCTCGAAGGTCACACCGACTCCGTCGGTACCGATGCCTACAATCAGCGCCTTTCCGAGCGCCGCGCCAATGCGGTTCGTAAAGTGCTGGTCGACGAGTATGGCGTTGGTGGCGATCGGGTGAATGCGGTTGGCTACGGTGAGTCGCGCCCGGTGGCCGATAACGCAACCGAAGAAGGCCGAGCTATCAACCGTCGCGTAGAGGCTGAGGTCGAAGCA
This sequence comes from Pseudomonas sp., assembly GCA_003488145.1. Classification (GTDB taxonomy): domain Bacteria; phylum Pseudomonadota; class Gammaproteobacteria; order Pseudomonadales; family Pseudomonadaceae; genus Stutzerimonas. The sequence continues at coordinate 606 of DNMQ01000154.1, read as the reverse complement.
CGCCCTTGAGTCGAATGCGGTAACAGATCCAGCCGGGCCCAGTGTCCGGCTGTTTTATTTTACTGCTGTCAGAACGACGGCCGTACGCTGGCCAGCGCGATGACCAGCAGGCCGAGCACGAGGTTGATGCCCACCAGTCGGCGAATCTGCCCCAGCACCGCACCACCGTCCGGCCACCGCTCGGCCTCGACCGCGCGCTTGAGGACCGGCAACTGCAGTAGCTGGATACGCAGAAACAGCGCCAGCATCACCAGATACAGACCGGCCATGATGTGAACGTAGCGCGGTGCGCTTTCCAGCGGGCCGAAACGCATGTGCCACATGCCGATGCCGCTTAGCGGCAATACCAGCACCGCCACCCAGACCCAAACGAGAAAACGTCGGAACACATCTGCCCATAAGGTCAGCCGTTCCGGTGCCTGCAGCACCGCCACCGCCGCCGGGCGCAGCACTATCCAGGCGAAAAACATTCCGCCCACCCAGACCGTCGCGGCGAGTACATGCAGGGTGTAAAGCAGGGCAAATGACGTCATGGGGCAAATCTCCGGTGGCGGCAGGGCGAACGCGCGCTATCATAGCCGCCCCGTCGAAGTACTGAAAATATAT
>DNMQ01000155.1 GCA_003488145.1 Pseudomonas sp. | reverse complement strand
GTGTCGTTCTCCATCTGCGCATCATGTTCCAGTTGATGGCTGAAGCGTTCCAGCGAGTCCTTCGCGTGCTGTGAGTCGCTGGCGAAGACCGGCTGGCTGAGCATATAGCCGCAGAGCAGGCGGCTCATGGCCGCGAGGCTGTCGATGTGGGTGCGTTCGTAGCCATGGGTGGCATCGCAGCCGAAAGCCAGCAGCGCGGTGCGGATGTCGTGTCCCGCTTCGACCGCCGATTGGGCGTCGCTGTGGTAGTAGCGGAACAGATCGCGGCGCACCGGGATTTCGTTCTCGCTGGCAAGCTTGAGCAGGTGCCGGGACAGATGGAAGTCATAGGGGCCGCCGGAGTCCTGCATCGCCACGGTTACCGCATGCTCACTGGAGGCCTGGCCCTTGGCGGCTGGCGCGATGTCGATGCCGACGAACTCGCTGACATCCCAAGGCAGGGCGCCGGCGGCTCCGGAGCCGGTTTCCTCGGTGATGGTAAACAGCGGATGCACATCGATGGGCGGTTCGCGGCCGCTTTCGACGATGGCCTTCAGCGCCGCTAGCAGCGCGGCGACGCCTGCCTTGTCATCCAGGTGACGGGCGCTGATGTAGCCGTTCTCGGTGAATTCCGGCATTGGATCGAAGGCGACGAAATCACCGACGTTGACCCCCAGCGCGCAGGTTTCGTTGCGGCTGTAGGTATAGGCGTCCAGGCGCAGCTCGACGTGGTCCCAGCTGACCGGTGCTTCATCCACGGCGGTATTGAAGGCATGCCCCGATGCGAGCAGCGGCAGTACGCTACCGCGGATAACTCCGGTATCGGTGAAGACACTGACGCGGCTGCCCTCGGCGAAGCGGCTCGACCAGCAGCCCACCGGCGCCAGGCCCAGGCGGCCGGTATCGTGAATCTCGCGAACAATGGCGCCGATGGTGTCCAGGTGCGCCGCGACGGCGCGATCCGGGCTGTAGCGCCGGCCCTTGAGTGTGGCGCGGATGGTCCCGCGGCGGGTCAGCTCGTAGGGGATGCCCAGCTCGGCCAGGCGCTCGGCAACATAGCGCACAATGGTGTCGGTGAATCCGGTGGGGCTGGGGATGGCGAGCATTTCCAGCAACACGCGTTGCATGTAGTTGAGATCGGGTTCGGGGAGTTTTGCGGTCATGAGAGCTCCTGTTGACGGTGCCTTTTCAGCCACCGGATGGAGTGAATGTCGGAAAGCGGGACCCGCCATAGTGACGAACGACCTGTGGCGACCCGGCTTGGCGCCGGGTCGCGCCAGACTCAACCTGCGGTGCTGAGTGGGAAGAGCAGGTCGATGAAGCGTTCGGCGGTCGGCTGCGGCTGATGATTGGCCAGGCCGACGCGCTCGTTGGCCTCGATGAAGACGTACTCCGGCTGGTCCGGTGCCGGCACCAGCAGGTCCAGGCCCACCACCGGGATGTCCAGTGCGCGGGCGGCGCGTACGGCGGCGTCGACCAGCTCGGGGTGCAGTTGCGCGGTGACGTCTTCCAGCGTGCCACCGGTATGCAGGTTGGCGGTGCGGCGCACCGCGAGCCGGTGTCCGTCCGGCAATACACTTTCGAAGTCGAAGCCGGCGTCGCGCAGGCAGCGCTGGGTTTCCTCATCCAGCGGAATGGAACTCTCACCGCCGGTAGCGGCCTGGCGCCGGCGGCTCTGCTTCTCGATCAGCGAACCGATGCTGGTGCGGCCATCTCCGATGACTTCCGCCGGGCGGCGTATCGCCGCGGCGACCACCTCGAAGCCGATCACCACGATGCGCAGGTCGAACCCCGGATGAAAGCTTTCCAGCAGCACGCGGCTGTCGTACTGCCGGGCGCGCTGGATGGCGTCTTCCATTTCGATCGCATCGCGCAGGTCCACGGCGACGCCCATGCCCTGTTCGCCATCCACCGGCTTGACCACCACGCTGCCGTGCTCGGCGAGGAACGCGGCATTTTCCTTCGGGCCGGCGGCCAGTTGTTGCGCCGGAAGACAGATGTCGGCCTGGGACAGGGTGCGGTGGGTCAGGCGCTTGTCCTGGCAGAGCGTCATGCTGACAGCCGAGGTTAGGTCGGATAGCGACTCTCGGCAGCGCACCCGCCGGCCGCCCTGGGTCAGGGTGAACAGACCGGCTTCGGCATCGTTGATCTCGATTTCGATACCGCGCCGCCGGGCCTCGTCGACGATGATCTTGGCGTAGGGGTTGAGCTTTGCTTCCGGGCCAGGGCCGAGGAACAGCGGCTGGTTGAAGCTGTTCTTGCGCTTGACGGTGAAGGTCGGCAGGTCGCGGAAGCCCAGCTTGGCGTACAGCGCCTTGGCTTGCTGGTTGTCGTGCAGCACCGACAGATCGAGATAGGCCAGGCCGCGGCCCATGTAGTGTTCGATCAGGTGGCGCACCAGCGCCTCGCCGACGCCCGGCCGCGGGCAGCTTGGCGAAACCGCCAGGCACCACAGGCTGGAGCCGTTTTCCGGATCGTTGAAGGCGCGGTGGTGGTCGATGCCCATCACGCTGCCGATGATCTGCCCGGAGGTCTCGTCCTCGGCCAGCCAGTACACCGGGCCGCCCTGTTCGCGAGGGGTGCAGCGCTCCGGGTCGACTGGCATCATGCCGCGCGCCTGGTACAGGCCGTTGATGGCCTGCCAGTCCGCTTCGCTCTGGGCACGGCGCACGCAGAAACCGCGGAAACGCTTCTGCGCAGGGCGGTAGTCGGTGAACCAGATACGCAGGGTATCGGAGGGGTCGAGGAAGAGTTGCTGCGGTGCATAGGACAGCACCTGATGTGGCGCGGCGACGTACAGCGCGATATCGCGCTCGCCCGCCTGCTCGTTGAGCAGTTCGGCAGCGAGTTGGGCGGGATCGGAGTAGGTGTGGCCGACCAGAATGCGACCCCAGCCGCAATGCAGGATCACCGGGCCGCAGGGCTCCTCCTGACCGTCCTCGGCGAAGCGTGCCTGCAGCCGCTGGTAGGTCGGAGCCTGACCGCGCAACAGACGCTGACCGTAGGCTTGGGACTTCTGCATGGTACGTTCCTTGATGCTAAGTCA
>DNMQ01000156.1 GCA_003488145.1 Pseudomonas sp. | reverse complement strand
TATGTCCAGCATTACTCATGGCGGTACGGCGCGAGCGCGCCTGTCTGAGCGTTTTTTGATTCAACCATCCCGCCTGCGTTGGCAGTTCGCCCATGCCGCGCTGCTGGGAATGCTCGCCAGTGGCGCACTGGCCGCGGAGGCTGAGCATGCCGGCCATGCGGAGCACGCCGAAGCCGTTGAACTGGCGCCGATGGTCATTACCGGCGTCGGCCAGCAGTCCCCACTGACCGTGGTGACCGACCCCAAGATTCCCCGTCAGCCGATGCCGGCCAGCGACGGTGCCGACTACCTGAAGACCATTCCCGGCTTCTCTGCCGTGCGCAACGGCGGCGTCAACGGCGATCCGGTGTTCCGCGGCATGTTCGGCTCGCGCCTGAAACTGCTCTCCAACGGCGGCGAAATGCTCGGCGCCTGCCCGAATCGCATGGATTCGCCGAGCTCGTACATCAGCCCGGACACCTTCGACAAGCTCACGGTCATCAAAGGGCCGCAGAGCGTGCTCTGGGGGCCAGGTGCCTCGGCCGCCACCGTGCTCTTCGAGCGCGAGCCGGAGCAGTTCAGCGAGCCGGATTACCGCCTCAACGGCAGCTTGCTGACCGCCTCCAACGGTCGCTTCGACCGCAACCTGGACGCCGCCGCCGGCAACAGTCAGGGCTATGCGCGGCTGATGGCCAACAGCTCCCAGGCTGACGATTACGCCGATGGCAACGGCGATACCGTGCCGTCGCGTTACGACAAGTGGAACACCGACATCGCCCTGGGCTGGACGCCGGATGCGGACACCTTGGTCGAGCTGACCGCCGGCCGCGGCGATGGCTACGCACGCTATGCCGGGCGCGGGATGGACGGTAGCCAGTTCCAGCGTGAGAGCCTGGGGCTGCGCTTCGAGAAGACCAATCTCGGCGAGACCTTCTACGGGCTGGAGGCGCAGGTCTACTACAACTACGCCGACCACGTCATGGACAACTACAGCCTGCGCGATTTCGTGCCGTCGATGATGATGCCCAACCCGACGCTGTCACGGGTCGACCGGCGTACGCTGGGTGGCCGGCTGGTCGGCACCTGGCAATGGACGGATGTAGAGCTCAAGGCCGGGGTCGATGCCCAGCGTAGCGAGCACCGCAAGGTCATGAACCCGGCCGGCGCCGCCAACCAGATGGTCACCGCTGCGGGAAGCGACGCACTGCCCTGGGTGCCGGACGCGATGTTGCACAGCTACGGCGTCTTCGGCGAGCTGACCTGGCAGCTCAGCGAGCGCGAGAAGCTCATCAGCGGCCTGCGCCTGGACCTGCACGAAGCGACCGACGAGCGCGAGTTCTTCCGCAGTCATGACGCTTCGAGCATGCCCATCGTTTCCCGCAACTGGGACAACCCTACTGCCGGTGAAACGCGTCGCGACACGCTCTACAGCGGCTTCCTGCGCTATGAGGGGGAGCTCGTCAGCCTGCCCGCGACCTGGTATGCCGGCCTCGGCCATGCTGAACGCTTCCCCGACTATTGGGAGCTGTTCGTTTCCAATCCCGGCCCGGTGGGCACGCTGCAACCCTTCGACTCGGTGCGGCCGGAGAAGACCACGCAGCTGGACGTCGGCCTGCAATACGCAAAGGGGCCGCTGGAGGCCTGGGTTTCCGCCTATGCCGGCCTGGTCGAGGATTACATTCTGTTCAGCTATGTGCCCGGCGTAATGCCCGGCATGCTTCGCGCCGAGGTCAGCAGCATCGACGCTACCATCGCCGGAGCCGAGATGGGCGCCAGCTACCGTTTCACCAGCAACTGGAAGGGTGATGCGAGCCTGGCCTATGCCTGGGGCAAGAACCGCAGCGACGATCGTGCCATGCCGCAGATCCCGCCACTGGAAGGACGTCTGGGCCTGACCTACGAGCGAGACAACTGGAGCACCAGTGGCCTCTGGCGCGTGGTCGCCTCGCAGGGTCGGGTCGCAGAGAACCAGGGCACGGTGGTCGGCAAGGACTTCGACGAGAGCGCCGGGTTCGGCGTGCTGGCGGTCAACGGCGCCTACCGGCTGAACAAGAACTTCAAGCTCAGTGCGGGCGTCGACAACCTGCTGGACAAGGCCTACAGCGAGCATCTCAATCTAGCCGGCAGTGCGGGCTTCGCCGATTACGGCCTTGAGCCCACCAGCCGAGTCAATGAACCGGGCCGCACCTACTGGGCGCGGGTCGACATGAGCTTCTAACGAGACAACGGCGGTAAAGGAGCGAGGGTTCGCCTCGCTCCGGACGTAGGTTGGCGCTGAGGCGCGGGGCGTGCTGGAGCGGCTCGCGGCGCTGGCATCAGGGATGACGCATGGGCAGCGCTCAAGGCGGTTTCAGCGGCTTCGTGCCTCAGCGCCAACCTACGATTAACTTCTTTCCTCGGCCGGATGTCCTTCCGGTTGCTGCAATGCCGACGCGCCCGGCTGGCGCAGTGAATCGCGCCAATCGCGTACATCGCCGCCGCTTGGGTGCTGGAATACCCGCAGACCGAATTCCGGCAGGATCGCCAGCAGGTGGTCGAAGATGTCCGACTGGATGGCTTCGTACTGCGTCCACGCCACCGTATTGGTGAAGCAGTAGATTTCCAGCGGCAGGCCGTCCGCAGTCGGGCTCAGTTGGCGCACCATCAGCGTCATGTTCTGGTGCACGCCGGGGTGGGCGCGCAGATAGCGCTCGACATAGGCGCGGAACGTCCCGAGATTGGTCACCCTGCGGGTGTTGACCGGGTCCTGCCCACGCTCGGCGAGCTTGGCGTTCCACTCGTCGATCTCCTTGCGCTTGTTGACCAGGTAATCCTCCAGCAGGCTAAAGCGATACAGCCGCTTGCGCTCGTCGGCATCGAGAAAATGCACGCTCTGCTGATCCAGATACAGGCTGCGCTTGATGCGCCGGCCGCCGCTTTCCTGCATGCCGCGCCAGTNNGCGATGTCGATCACGTCGCCATCGGCATTGAGCTGCGGCATTTCCACCCAGTCGCCGACGCGGATCAGGTCGTTGGAGGTGATCTGTACGCTGGCCACCAGCGACAGCAGGGTGTCCTGGAAGATCAGCATCAGCACCGCCGCCATTGCACCGAGGCCGGAGAGCAGGATTAGCGGCGAACGGTCGATCAGAGTGGCGATGATGAGGATGGTGGCGATCGCGTAGATGACGATCTTCACCACCTGCAGATAGCCCTTGATCGGGTGCAGGCGGGCGTCCGGTCGGCGTTGGTAGACCACGTTGATGATGTCGAGCACCGCGCCGAGCGCCAGCGCGATGGTCAGCACGATGAAGCCGCCGCAGACGTTCTGCACCACGGTCACCGCGGCTTCCGGCAGGCCCGGTACGGTCGTCACGCCAAGCGACAGCACCAGTGCCGGGACGATGTTCGACAGCCGTTTGATGATGCCGAAATCCTGCAGTTCGCCATCGCGGGTGTGGCGCAGTAAACGGTAAAGGCCACGCACCAGGATGCGCTTGACGATCCAGTTGGACAGCCAGGCGGCGAAGATCAGCGTGGCACTGGCAAGCAGCGTCTGCAGTTCGGGGTGGGCTCTGAGCCAGTCCAGCCAGCCGGCTAGATCGTCAGACATGTGAATCTCCATTGAGAGGTGAGGGCGCGGCCTTGGCAAATTGCCTTGGCCGCGGCGGTTTGGTCAGCGGATAAATTCGCGGCTGATACTCTTGAACAGTTCGGTGCCGGCGCGTTCCATCCATTCGAAGGCAACCATCTCCCGCGAGACGATCACCGCGCCGGCCTGGCGCATGCGCTCCAGGGCGAGCGCCTTGTCGCTGGCCCGCCGCGAGCTGACGCCTTCTTCGACGACGAAGACTTCGCTGCCACGGGCGCGCAGGTCCAGCACCGTCTGCAGTACGCACACGTGAGTCTCGCAGCCGCAGATGACGAACTGCCGGCGTTCGCCACCCGGGCGCTGGAACAGTTCGCCGTCGCCGGCCGCGGAAAAATGCAGCTTCTCGACAATGGCGGTCTCGTCGACGTCGTCACGCAGAGCCGAAATCGTGTGGCCGAGGCCCTTGCTGTACTGCTCGGTCAGCAGCACCGGCACACCGACTCGCTGGGCCACCTGCTGCAGCCAGGCGGTGTGCTCGGCCATGGTTTCATTGTCGAGGATGACCGGGAACAGGCGTTCCTGGATGTCGATGATCAGCAGGGTGGAATCCGTCGCTTTGATGCGCATCGCTGTCGTTCCTCTTGATGTGTTCAAGGCTTGTACGCGCCGATGAAGATGGCCGGGTCGACTCGCGCGTCGTTAAGGCTCACGTTCCAGTGCAAGTGGGGGCCAGTGGCACGCCCGGTTGCCCCGACTTTGCCGAGCACCTGACCCCGTGCCAGCTGGTCGTCGACTTTCACACCGATCTCGGAGAGATGGCAGAACATGCTGATCAGCCCCTGGCCGTGGTCGACGAAAACGGTCTTGCCGTTGAAGAAGTAGTCACCGGTGAGTATGACCTTGCCGGTCGCCGGTGCCTTGATCGGCGTGCCGCTCTTGGCGGCGAAGTCCAGGCCCGAGTGCGGGTTGCGTTCCTCGCCGTTGAAGAAGCGGCGCAGGCCGAACGGCGACGACAGCGGGCCGTCCACCGGGCGATCGAACAACAGATTGCTTGGCTGGTTGGCGCTGAACTGCCGGTAGGCGCGGTTCTGCTCATCCAGTTCACGCTCGATGCGCTTGAGGTCTGCGGGGTTCGGGTTGACCTGACGCTGGTTCTTCAGGGTGATGTGCTGCGCGCGATAGTCGCGGTTGCCAACCTGGAAGCTGGTGCTGCGGCCATCGACCTCCAGCTGCTGGGGGCCGGCCTTTGCCGACAGCGGGATGCCGACGATGGCGATCCAGCGCTCGCCATCCTCGCGCACCACCAGGGTCGGCTTGCCCTGATAGCGGGCCTGCGGTGCGCTGGGGCCGTTGCCGAGTTCGATCACGGC
>DNMQ01000157.1 GCA_003488145.1 Pseudomonas sp. | reverse complement strand
TTCCCCTGCGACGTCGCCAACGATGAAGAGATCGCGCGCGTATTCGAAGAACTGAGCAAGAAGTGGGACGGCCTGGACTGCATCGTGCACTCGGTCGGCTTCGCTCCGGGCGACCAGCTCAACGGCGACTTCACCGAAGTGACCACCCGTGAAGGCTTCAAGATCGCCCACGACATCAGCGCCTACAGCTTCGTCGCCCTGGCCAAGGCCGGTCGCGAGATGATGAAGGGCCGCAACGGCAGCCTGCTGACCCTCTCCTACCTGGGTGCCGAGCGCACCATGCCCAACTACAACGTCATGGGCATGGCCAAGGCCAGCCTGGAAGCCGGGGTTCGCTACCTGGCCGGCAGCCTCGGCCCGGAAGGCACCCGCGTGAACTGCATCTCTGCCGGCCCGATCCGTACTCTGGCCGCCTCCGGCATCGCCAGCTTCCGCAAGATGCTGGCTGCCAACGAGAAGCAGACCCCTATGCGTCGCAACGTCACTATCGACGAAGTCGGCAATGCCGGCGCCTTCCTCTGCTCGGACCTGGCTTCCGGCATCAGCGGTGAGATCCTCTACGTCGACGGCGGCTTCAACACCACCGCAATGGGCTCGCTGGAAGACTGATCCCGCGCCCGTCTACGTAAGCACCGAACCCCGCCTACTGGCGGGGTTCGTGTTTCTGCGCAGCGGCTCAGCCGGCCGTAACCGTCATGCCGCCATCGGCCATGACCACCGAGCCCACCATGAAGCTGGCCCGCTCCGAAGCGAGAAAGGCGACGATCTCGGCGATTTCCTCCGGTTGCGCCGCGCGCCCGATGGGTGCGGCTTCGCCATGCTGAGCAAGAAAGCCCGGGCCGTCCTCGACCACGTCGTTGAGGATGTTGGTCACCACATCGCCAACACCGATGGCGTTGACCCGGATGCCATACTCGATCGCCTCCAGCGCCAGTGTGCGGGTCAGCTGGGCCAGCGCGCCTTTCGAGGCCGTGTACGCGGCGATGGTCGGGAAGGCGAAATAGGACGCGTAGGAAGCGATGTTGACGATCGCCCCCGAGCGGTTGGGCATCATCGCCTTGACCGCTTCGCGACAATGCAGGAACGCCGCCGTGGCATTGACCGCCTGGATGCGCTCCCAATCCTCGCGGCTCATGTCCACCACTCGCTTGTTGATGATGATGCCGGCGTTGTTGACCAGGATATCCAGCCGGCCGAAATGCTCGATGGCCAGGCCGACCGCACGTTCGGCTGCGCCATCCTTGGTAATGTCCGCCAGCAGCGGCACCAGCCCCGGCCGAGCGAGATCCTCGACAGCCGGATTGATGTCTTCGGCGAGGACCTTGGCGCCCCGATCGTGCAACAACAAGGCAATCGCCCTGCCGATGCCGCTGGCGGCGCCGGTGACCAGCGCGACCTTGCCTGCAACTTCCTGAACGACGATGTGATTCGAATCAGTCATGGTGCTCTCCTCTCTTTCGGGCGGCGCCACGAGGCGCGATGGGTTAACTATCTCCCATCGCCGGAGGCCGGGCTTTCGCACGCTTGCGCTGGCTGTTGCGGTTTTGCGCGCAGCAGTGATCTGCCGGCGCGCAGGGTCCTGCGCTAACCTTTCGGCGCTGAACGCTTTCAAATGTTTGCCAGGAGCACGTCATGCCGCGGTTATCACAAGCCCCGCCACGGCGCCATGCGGGGCAGACCTGCCCGCAGTCGATGAGCCATTACCTGCCTGGTGAAGCGCGCGCGACCGCACAGCAGGCGCCGATGCAGGACGTGGTGGTGCAGCTGTTCAGCCATCGCACTATCGTCGAGCCGATACAGGTACCGGCAGTATTGGAGCCGCTGCTGGTGCTGGTACTGGCCGGTGCGGCACGAGTCGAGGAACGTGCGCCGGGTGGGCAGTGGAGCGCAGCAACAGTCAGGGCCGGCGACTTCTTCCTGACCGATACCCACGAGCCGTACGAAATGCGCTGGCAGACGCTGGAAGGTGAGCAATTCGAGGTGATGCACCTGTATCTCGGCCTGCCGCTCATCGACCAGGCCGCACGGGAACTGCTCGGGCCGCAGAGCACAGCGGTCGCCTTGCGGGACGTCTCCGGCGCCCACGACGACACGGTGCGCTGGTTGATGGAGAAGCTGCACCACGAGCTGCTCGAGCAGCGCCAGCCCAGCCGGCTCTGCGTTCGCTGCCTGGCCCAGGCACTGGCCGTGCACCTGGTGCGCCACTATCGGGATCGGCAAGACGCCGTCCGGCGCAGCAACGCCTTGCCGGCCTACAAGCTGCGCCGGGTCGTCGAGGCGATGGATGCGCAGTTGGCCGACGATTTCAGTCTTGCTCAGCTGGCACGGACCGCCGAGCTGAGCGAGTACCACTTCAGCCGGATGTTCAAACGAGCCACCGGGCTTTCGCCGTCTCAGTACTTCATCGGCCTGCGCATGGCACGGGCACGACGGCTGCTGATCGAAACGCAGCGCAGCGTCATCGATATCGGGCTGGAAGTGGGCTATTCGAGCCCTAGCCACTTCTCCCAGGTATTCCGCCGCGAGGTGGGCATTACCCCCAGCGCCTATCGCCAGGCATGAGCTGCCTTTGCCTGGCGCCAGAACGACAAAACCCCGGCCATGACGACCGGGGTTCTGTTTGCGCAAACCCGACGATCGCCGGGGTTGCGTCACGCAGGCTGATCAGCGCTTGGCGACCAGATCCTTCGGCAGCTTGAAGGTCCAGACCATACCGCCCTGGTTGAAGTCCTTCACGCGCTTGGCGACCTCGCCGCCCCACAGCGGTACCGCACCACCCCAGCCGGAGCGCACGGAAACGTACTGCTCGCCATCCATTTCCCC
>DNMQ01000011.1 GCA_003488145.1 Pseudomonas sp. | reverse complement strand
CGCAGGTCCGCCAGATCATCAGGCAGACGCCACCCAAGAGCGAACGCCAGACCCTGCTCTTTTCCGCCACCTTCACCGACGACGTGATGAACCTGGCGCAGCAATGGACGACCAACCCCGCCGTGGTCGAGATCGAACCGGAGAACGTGGCCAGCGATACCGTCGAGCAGCACGTCTATGCCGTGGCCGGCAGCGACAAGTACAAGCTGCTGTACAACCTGATCACCCAGAACGACTGGACGCGGGTAATGGTCTTCGCCAATCGCAAGGACGAAGTACGACGCATCGAAGAGCGCCTGACCAAGGATGGCATCAGTGCCGCGCAGATGTCCGGCGACGTCCCGCAGCATAAGCGCATCCGCACGCTGGAGGGCTTTCGCGAGGGCAAGATTCGCGTGCTGGTCGCCACCGACGTCGCCGGTCGCGGCATTCACGTCGACGGCATCAGCCATGTGATCAACTTCACCCTGCCTGAAGACCCGGACGATTACGTCCATCGCATCGGTCGCACCGGCCGCGCCGGCACCAGCGGCACCTCCATCAGCTTCGCCGGTGAGGACGATGCCTTCGCCCTGCCACCCATCGAGGCGCTGATCGGCCGCAAGATTCAGTGCGAAATGCCACCGGCAGAACTGCTCGCCCCGGTGCCGCGTTCCCGCTGACGAGTGCTTCATGGACGCGGCGCCGCTGCCGCGTCCGTCAGCGCTGCGGCACCACGCGCGCCCGCAGATGACCTGAATCAGGCCGGGGCCCAGCCGAAGCGGCTAGAGTTGTAGCCAGGTATCAGTATTCGGAGGTTCACCGATGGACAGCATGCACTGGCTTCTGACGCTCATCGTCATCGGGTTCGTTCTGCTCTGCGTGGGCTTCAACTACCGGGACAAGCAATGGGGCGTCGGACTGCTGAGCCTCGGCATTCTCACGATGTTTTCCACGCTGGCCTTCAAGATGTACATCACCTTCTATTGAAGGCTCAGCTTTTCTCGTTCCAACGCTCGGCCGCCAACTGATCACTGGCACGGCCTTCCACCCAGCGCGGGCCGGCCGAGGTGTTTTCCTTCTTCCAGAATGGCGCCCGGGTTTTCAGGTAGTCCATGACGAAGCGGCAGGCGTCGAAGGCGGCGTCGCGATGTGCACTCGCGGCCCCGACGAACACGATCGGCTCGCCTGGCTCCAGCGGGCCGACCCGGTGCAGTACATCCAGGCGCAGCAACGGCCAGCGCTGTTCGGCCTCCTGCACGATCTTCTCCAGCGCTTTTTCCGTCATACCGGGCGCATGCTCGAGAAACATGCCGGCCACATCCTGCCCATCATTGAAGTCCCGCACGTAGCCGACGAAGCCGGCGACCGCGCCGATTCCCAGATTGGCGGCATGCAGCGCGTTCAGCTCCGCGCCGGGATCGAACGAGCCCTGTTGAACACGAACCGCCATGCTCAACCTCCGGTCACGGTAGGAAAGAAGGCCACCTCGTCGCCATCGACAACGGCTTCATCGAGGCCACACAGCTCCTGATTGCGCGCGCACATCAGATTCTGCTCGCCGAGTACCTCCCAGACGCCACCGCGCGCCAGGAGGTACTGGCGTACATCATCCACACTGCCGAACGATTCATCCCATTGGATGCGCTCGCCATCGCTGCCTAGGGTTTCCCGATAACGGGCAAAGAACTGAATCGAAATCATGCCTGCACCTGCCAATGCCCACTCTTGCCGCCCAGCTTCTCCAGCAGGCGCACCCCTTCGATCACCATGCCGCGGTCAACGGCCTTGCACATGTCATAGATGGTCAACGCCGCGACGCTGGCAGCGGTCAGCGCTTCCATTTCCACGCCCGTTTGCCCCGCCAGCTTGCATACCGCTCGGATCAGGACGCTGTCTCCGCCATCGGCCTGGAGCTCGACCTTGATGCTGGTCAGCAGCAGCGGGTGACAGAGCGGAATCAGTTCATGGGTTTTCTTCGCCGCCTGGATGCCGGCGATGCGTGCGACGGCGAACACGTCGCCCTTGGGATGGCCGCCCTGCTGGATCAGCTGAAGCGTCTGCGGCAGCATGCGGACGCGCGCCTCGGCAACGGCTTCGCGCGCCGTCACGGCCTTGTCGGTGACGTCGACCATGCTGGCCCGGCCTTGGGAATCGAGATGGGTGAGCATTCGGCGCTCCTGATCTGAAAATCAGGAGTCTACCCCAGCCGTCAGCGATGAGCCCGCCCCCATAAGAGGTACGACCGGGCATCGCTGACTGCACGCCGCTGCTTACATGTGCGCTTCGGCGTACTCCGCCAGTACCGAGCGCGGCACACCCTGCAGGGTGATATGCACGCCGTGGGAGAAGTCCTTGAAGCGTTCGGTGAGGTAGGTCAACCCTGAGCTGGTCGCGGACAGATAGGGCGTATCGATCTGCGCCAGGTTGCCGAGACAGACCACCTTCGAGCCGTTGCCCGCACGGGTGATGATGGTCTTCATCTGGTGCGGCGTGAGGTTCTGGCACTCGTCGATCAGGATCAGGCTCTGCTGGAAGCTGCGGCCGCGGATGTAGTTCAGCGATTTGAACTGCAACGGTACCTTCTGCAGGATGTAATCGATGCTGCCGTGGGTGTTCTCGTCGTCCATGTGCAGCGCTTCGAGATTGTCAGTGATCGCCCCCAGCCAGGGCTCCATCTTCTCGGCCTCGGTGCCGGGCAAGAAGCCGATGTCTTCGTCCAGCCCCTGCACGCTGCGGGTGGCAATGATGCGCCGGTAGCGCTTGCTGACCACGGTCTGCTCGATGGCCGCCGCCAGCGCCAGAATGGTCTTGCCCGAGCCGGCAGCGCCGGACAGGTTGACCAGATGGATATCCGGATCGAGCAAGGCGAACAATGCCAGCGCCTGATGGATATCACGCGGGCGCAACCCCCAGGCTTCCTGGTGCAGCAATGGCTCCTGATGCAGGTCGAGCAGCAGCAGCTCATCGGCCTTAATGCCCTTGATCCACCCCACGAGGCCCTGCTCTTCGATGTTGAATTCTTGATGTGCACCGCCGGCAGGTTGTCGATCAGCTGGACGCGATGCCAGGTGCGCCC
>DNMQ01000017.1 GCA_003488145.1 Pseudomonas sp. | reverse complement strand
GGCAACTACAACAGCACCGAAGGCCTTGGCGCGATTCCTTACAGCGGCATCCTGCTGGCCCACTCCGACGAGTCGGAATGGCACAGCTTCCTCAACAACAAGAACAACGAAGCCTTCATCGACCGTATCTACATCGTCAAGGTGCCCTACTGCCTGCGGGTCAGTGACGAGATCAAGATCTACGACAAGCTGCTGACCAACAGCTCGCTGGCCCATGCTCATTGCGCGCCGGACACCCTGAAGATGCTCGCGCAGTTCTCCGTGCTGTCCCGCCTGAAGGAGCCGGAGAATTCCAACATCTACTCGAAGATGCGCGTGTATGACGGCGAAAACCTCAAGGATACCGATCCCAAGGCCAAGTCGATTCAGGAATACCGCGACACCGCTGGTGTCGACGAAGGCATGAACGGTCTATCCACTCGTTTCGCCTTCAAGATTCTGTCCAAGGTCTTCAACTTCGACCCGCACGAGATCGCGGCGAACCCGGTGCACCTGCTCTATGTGCTGGAGCAGCAGATCGAGCAGGAACAGTTCCCGGCCGAGGTGCGCGAGCGCTACCTGCGCTTCATCAAGGAGTACCTGGCGCCGCGCTATATCGAGTTCATCGGCAAGGAGATCCAGACTGCCTACCTCGAGTCCTACAGCGAGTACGGGCAGAACATCTTCGACCGCTACGTGCTGTATGCGGATTTCTGGATTCAGGATCAGGAATACCGCGATCCGGAAACCGGCGAGATCCTCAATCGCGTGGCGCTCAACGAGGAACTGGAAAAGATCGAGAAGCCGGCCGGCATCAGCAACCCGAAGGACTTCCGCAACGAGATCGTCAACTTCGTGCTGCGCGCTCGGGCCAACAACAACGGCAAGAATCCGTCGTGGCTGTCCTACGAGAAGCTGCGCGTGGTGATCGAGAAGAAGATGTTCTCCAACACCGAGGANNTTCGTCGTGCGCATGGTCGAGCGTGGCTACACCGAGAAGCAGGTTCGCCTGCTGTCCGAATGGTATCTGCGGGTGCGTAAATCGCAGTAAGTGGCTGGAAGCCTGAAGCTGGAAGCATCGCGGCGCGCTTCCAGCTTCGAGCCTATGGTTTCAGCCAAGCCCGGAGGGCCTATGAGCTACGTGATCGATCGTCGCCTGAATGGCAAGAACAAGAGCACGGTGAACCGCCAGCGTTTCCTGCAGCGGTACCGTGGGCATATCAAGAAGGCGGTGGAGGAAGCCGTCGGCCGGCGCTCCATCACCGACATGGAGCATGGCGAGCAGATCAGCATTCCCGGCCGCGACATCGATGAGCCGGTGCTGCACCACGGCCGCGGCGGCCGCCAGACCATCGTCCATCCGGGCAACAAGGAGTTCGTTGCCGGCGAACGCATCCCCAGACCGCAGGGCGGCGGCGGTGGCCAGGGCGCCGGCCAGGCCAGCAACAGCGGCGACGGCATGGACGACTTCGTCTTCCAGATCACCCAGGAAGAATTCCTCGATTTCATGTTCGAGGACCTGGAGCTGCCCAATCTGGTCAAGCGTCACCTGACCGGCACCGATACCTTCAAAACCGTGCGCGCCGGCATCAGCAACGAGGGCAACCCGTCGCGCATCAACATCGTGCGCACTCTGCGCTCGGCCCATGCCAGACGCATTGCGCTGTCTGGCAGCAGCCGTGCACAACTGCGCACACTGAAGGCAGAGCTGGAGCGACTGCGTCTTGAGGAGCCGAACAACTTCGGCGACATCAAGGCCACCGAGGAGGAGATCGAACGGCTGAAGGCGCGCATCAAACGCGTGCCATTCCTCGACACCTTCGATCTGAAATACAACCTGCTGGTCAAGCATCCCAACCCCAGCTCCAAGGCGGTGATGTTCTGCCTGATGGACGTTTCCGGCTCCATGACCCAGGCCACCAAGGACATCGCCAAGCGCTTCTTCATCCTGCTGTACCTTTTCCTCAAGCGGAACTACGACAAGATCGATGTGGTATTCATCCGTCACCACACCAGCGCCAAGGAAGTCGACGAGGAAGAGTTCTTCTACTCGCGGGAGACCGGCGGCACCATCGTCTCCAGCGCCCTGAAAATGATGCAGGAGATCATGGCCGAGCGTTACCCGGCCAACGAGTGGAACATCTACGCCGCTCAGGCTTCCGACGGCGACAACTGGAACGACGATTCGCCGCTGTGCCGCGACATCCTGATCAACCAGATCATGCCGTTCGTGCAGTACTTCACCTACGTTGAAATCACCCCGCGCGAACACCAGGCGCTCTGGTACGAGTACAACCAGGTCGCAGAAGCCTTTTCCGATGCGTTCGCCCAACAGCAGTTGGTCAGCGCCGGGGACATCTACCCAGTGTTCCGCGAACTCTTCCAGCGGCGCATGACCAGCTGAGGTGTGCAGCATGAAGCGACAGCCCATTTCCACCGGCTCGGAATGGACCTTCGACCTGATTCGGCAGTACGACCGCGAGATCGGCCGCATCGCCGAGCGCTACGCGCTGGACACCTACCCGAACCAGATCGAGGTGATCACCGCCGAGCAGATGATGGACGCCTACGCCTCGGTTGGCATGCCGCTGGGTTACCACCACTGGTCCTACGGCAAGCAGTTCCTTCACACCGAGAAACACTACAAGCGCGGACAGATGGGTCTGGCCTACGAGATCGTCATCAATTCTGATCCCTGCATCGCCTACCTGATGGAAGAGAACACCATGTGCATGCAGGCACTGGTGATCGCCCACGCCAGCTACGGGCACAACAGCTTCTTCAAGGGCAACTACCTGTTCCGCACCTGGACCGATGCCAGCTCGATCATCGATTACCTGGTGTTCGCCAAGCAGTACATCATGCAATGCGAGGAGCGGCACGGCATCGATGCGGTGGAAGACTTGCTCGACTCCTGCCACGCACTGATGAACTACGGTGTCGACCGCTACAAGCGTCCCTACCCCATCTCTGCAGAAGAAGAGCGCCGACGCCAGAAGGATCGTGAGGAACATCTGCAACGGCAGATCAACGACCTCTGGCGCACCATTCCCAAGGGCACGGACAAGGGCGATGGGTTGGCGGACAGTCAGCGTTTCCCGGCAGAGCCGCAGGAAAATATCCTCTATTTCATCGAGAAGCACGCCCCGCTGTTGGAGCCATGGCAGCGCGAGGTGGTGCGTATC
Source organism: Pseudomonas sp. (assembly GCA_003488145.1). Classification (GTDB taxonomy): domain Bacteria; phylum Pseudomonadota; class Gammaproteobacteria; order Pseudomonadales; family Pseudomonadaceae; genus Stutzerimonas. Next base: position 3,134 of record DNMQ01000017.1, on the reverse strand, counting down.
GTGCGCAAGATCGCGCAGTACTTCTATCCACAGCGCCAGACCCAGGTGATGAACGAAGGCTGGGCGACATTCTGGCACTACACCCTGCTAAACGATCTGTATGACGAGGGCCTGGTCACCGACGGCTTCATGATGGAGTTTCTGCAGTCGCATACCAGCGTGATCTATCAGCCAGGCTTCGACAGCCCCTACTACAGCGGCATCAACCCCTACACCCTGGGCTTCGCCATGTACCAGGACATCCGCCGGATTTGCGAGCACCCCACCGAGGAGGACAAGCGCTGGTTCCCGGAGATCGCCGGCAGTGACTGGCTGACCACCGTCAAGTTCGCCATGAACAACTTCAAGGACGAGAGCTTTATCCTGCAGTTTCTCTCGCCTAAGGTGATCCGCGACCTCAAGCTGTTCAGCATCCTTGACGATGACCGCAAGGACGAGCTGCTGGTCCCGGCGATCCACGATGAAAGTGGTTACCACACCATTCGCGAACTGCTCGCCGCGCAATACAACCTCGGCAACCGCGAGCCCAACGTCCAGGTATGGAACGTCGACCGTCGCGGCGATCGCTCGCTGACCTTGCGTCACATGCAGCACGACCGCAAGCCATTGGGCGGGTCCACCGAAGAGGTGCTCAAGCATCTGCATCGGCTGTGGGGCTTCGATGTGCACCTGCAGTCGATGCAGGACGATAAGCTGGTCAATACCCATCACATGCCACCAAGACCCAGCAGCGAGGCAGAGACCGACAACCGTTTTCCCGGCATGAACTTCGCCTGACGGTGGGCCGCGGCCCACCTCCGCGGCCCTTCCTTACCCGCCACGCTGTAGCCTCAGCGCCGATATCCTTTATCCTCCGCGCCAACGGAGGTGGACATGCAGATCTATAAAGTCGGCGGCGCGGTGCGCGACCGTCTGTTGGGGCGCCCGGTGACCGAGGTCGACTGGCTGGTGGTCGGTGCCACACCGGAAGAAATGCAGGCCAGCGGCTTCCGCCCGGTCGGTGCGGACTTCCCGGTTTTCCTGCACCCGCAGACCGGCGAGGAATACGCCCTGGCGCGCACCGAGCGCAAAAGCGGTCGTGGCTATGGCGGGTTTACCTTCCATGCCAGCCCCGACGTCACCCTCGAAGAAGATCTGCAGCGCCGCGATCTCACCATCAATGCCATCGCCGAAGATGACCAGGGCCAGCTGATCGATCCATACGGCGGACATCGCGACCTGCGGGCACGGCTATTGCGCCACGTTTCCCCCGCTTTCGCCGAAGATCCGTTGCGTGTTCTGCGCGTGGCGCGCTTCGCTGCACGCTATGCCGAACTGGGTTTCCGTATCGCCGACGAGACACTTGAGCTGATGCGCCAGCTGGCGCGCTCCGGCGAGTTGTCGGCGCTGACGGCGGAACGCAGCTGGAAAGAGATTTCGCGTGCGCTGATGGAGCCGCGGCCGGATGTGTTCATTCAGGTGCTGCAGGAGTGTGACGCGCTGGCCGAGCTGTTCCCGGAACTGGCCGTCACCTTCGCCAAGGGCAATGCTGCCGGTGGGCACCTGCTTGGCACGCTTCGGCAGTGCGCCGAACATGCCCAGCCACTGCCGGTACGCTGGGCCTGCCTGCTACTTGGCTGCACCACGTCGGCCGATAGCCAGCAACCACGTCTGGCCGCCATCGATACACTCAACCAGCGCTGCAAGGCGCCGAAGGATTGTCAGGAACTGGCGATGCTGCTCGGCAGGTATCACGATGACGCGTTCAACGCCAAGAAACTGCATGCCGATGCACTGCTCGACATGCTGCAGCATTTCGACATCTACCGGCGGCCGGAGCGCTTCGAGCAGTTCGTCACGGCTTGTGAAATGCACGCCCTGGCAGGCGCGCCCGGCGAGTTGCACTTCGAAGCCGATTATCTGCACGGCGCGGCCAGCGCGGCCCGTGCCGTGCCGGTCAAACCGCTGCTGGAGCAAGGATTCAAAGGTGCCGAGCTGGGCAAAGCGCTCGGTGCTGCGCGCCTCGATGCCCTGAGCATCTACTGCCGGAAATATTCGCAGTAAGGCAATTCAGGCGCGCTGTGGAGGATGGTTGCGGATCAGATCGGCAGGCGTAAGCTCGCTGCCGCGCCACTGAAACGGCACTGGCCAGAGCTGCTGGTCGATGGATGACTGCGCCCACAGATCGGCAAAGGCCTCGCCTGCAGCGGGATGTTTGACGGTCGGCGCCAATAACGCCAGCGGCCAGAGCACGAAGGCGTTCTTCAGGATCTCCGCACGCGGCAGCAGCAAGCCATGGAAGTTGCCGACCAGCTCGCCATACAGCAGCACATCGATATCCAGCGGCAACCCCTTGCGATCCGGCGCGTAACGGCCGTTGTCCGCCTCGATGAACTTGAGCCGGCGGTCCAGTTCCGTCAGCGGCAGGTCGGTGTAGCCGGCGACCACCAGGTTGTAGAAGTTGTCGCCCTTATAGCCCACCGCCAGGCTCTCGAACACTGGCGAGCAACGCATATCCTGCAGCAGCTCGGCCAGCGCATCGAGCCCGGCATGCAGGCGCTCGATGCGCTGCACATTGCTGCCCAGGCCGAGCATGACGGGGGTCAGCGACATCCGCGTTCGATCTCCACGCCCAGCGCACGGGCACGCGCATTGACGCCTGGTTTGGTGAGCCGCAGGCGCAGCCAGACGATGCCGAACTCGCTCATCAGCTTTTGCGCCAGGCGCTCGGCGAACGTCTCGACCAGCTCGAAGCGAGCTTCGGCAGCAAAGCGATCGATGGCCGCCGCGACCTGGGCGTAATCCAGCGCCTTGTCCAGCTCGTCATGCTCGGCTGCGGGACGGACGTCCCAGCCCAGCGTCAGGTCGAGCTGCAGGCACTGGCGAATCCCGCGCTCCCAGTCGTAGGCGCCGATTACCGTATCCACTTCCAGGCCTTCGATGAAGACTGTATCCACGCAACGTTCTCCTGCGGCACGACAAGCTCGAAACGCGCCGTTAGACTCAGAGGCTCCCTGCCCCGGATGGATTCCATGTTCTGGCTGCTGACCTTGCTCGCGTACCTGATCGGCTCGCTGTCATTCGCCATACTGCTTAGCCGCCTGGCCGGAATGCCCGACCCGCGTGTCGGTGGCTCCGGCAATCCCGGCGCCACC
>DNMQ01000015.1 GCA_003488145.1 Pseudomonas sp. | reverse complement strand
CAAGCCGCCTTCATCGAAGACACCAAGGCTGGCCTGGAACTGCGGAACTTCTATTTCAACCGCGATTTCCGTCAAGAAGGCGGCTCTAACGGCCAGTCCAAGGCCGAGGAGTGGGGCCAAGGCTTTCTGCTACGCGTGGAGTCTGGGTACACCGAGGGTACCGTTGGGTTTGGCGTCGACGCTCTCGCCCTGCAGGGCGTAAAGCTTTACTCCAGCGAAGACACCGCTGGTAGCGGCCTCATGCCTAGCTCTTACGGAAATGAAGCACCTGGCGACTGGTCTTCTTTTGGTCTGACCGGTAAGGCCAAGGTATCCGAGACCGTTCTGAAAGTGGGCACCCTGCAGTTCAAAAACCCGGCAATTGGCACTAGCGATAGCCGCCTTCTGCCGCAGACGATGCAAGGCGCTCAGATCATTTCGAAAGAAATCAAGGGCCTTACACTTGACGCAGGTTATGCAAATCGCATCAACCACCGCGACTCCACCAACAACCAAGTGATGGCTGTCAACACCGGCGGTCGCCGCGGTATCGCCGCTGATGCGGGCACCACCAACGAATCCGACGACTTCCGCTTCCTGGGGGGCAGCTATCAGGTAACTAAGGACCTGACAGCGACCTATTATTACAGCAACCTGGAAGACCTGTATAAGCAACACACATACAATCTTGTACATGTCCTACCAATTAGCGAAGGCCAGTCCCTCAAGACCGACCTGCGCTATTCGCGCTCCAAAGACGACGGTAGTTCCAACGTCGATAACAAAGCGCTCGGGGCTATGGTTACCTACTCGCTGAGTGGCCACAGCTTCGGCCTCGGCTACCAGAAGATGAGTGGTGATACCGGTTACGCTTACCTAGCCGGCGCGACCGATCCCTATCTGGTGAACTACGTGCAAATCAATGACTTTGCCAACGAGGACGAGAAGTCCTGGCAAGCTCGTTATGACTTCAACTTTGCTTCTATCGGTATTCCGGGTCTGACCTTCATGACTCGCTATATCACTGGCGATAACTTCGAGCGCGCTAACGGCACCGAAGGCAAAGAATGGGAACGCGACATGGATATCGGTTACACCTTCCAACAAGGTGCGCTGAAAAACCTGAACGTCAAATGGCGTAACGCGACTGCTCGTAACAACTACGGCAGCGACATCGACGAAAACCGTCTGATCGTCAGCTACACCATCCCGCTGATGTAAATAGCGGCTACTGCACTCGTTGCTGTAGACAGGAAAACCCGCTGCGGCGGGTTTTCTTTTTTGTTCCATGCCGTTATTGCCAGAACCAAGCGATTGAAAGCTGTCTACACGACTCAACGAAGCGGGGAACCTTTAACGAGGCGCAATGCTCGAAACTTTAGGCAACGGGGCCTTTTGCCCCGGAGAATCAAGAGGAGCTGCGCATGTCTACCGAGTCCACTTTCGGCACCAGCGATAACACCCCAATTCCTGAAGGTCCCGCTGGGAGCACCCGCCCCCTGATCGCTACATCCGCCCATCGCCGCAACCTCCAAGCTGCGCAGAACGCACTGATCGAAGAGTTTCACACTCTGATCGGCGACACTGAGCGTCTGCTCAAGCACACTCAGGAAACCGCAGGCGGCCAGACCGAAGAGCTGCGCAGCAAGATCAACGCAAACATTGCCAAGGCTCGTGAAATGCTCAAGGAGCGGGAAGGCTCGATGCGCGAGCAGGGTCAGGCTGCCATCCAGTGCACCGAGGAATATGTACACACCCATCCCTGGCAATCGATCGGCATCGCTGCCGGGGTCGGCTTTCTGCTCGGTCTGATTTCACGCCGCTGATGGGAGAGCCAGCAATGGAAGCGAAGCCCGGCACCGAAGCCCCCAAGCCATCGCTTAAGAAGCTGGGCGGCGCATTCGTCGGCCTGCTCCAGGGGCACCTGGAACTTGTAGGCATAGAGGTCCAGGAAGAGAAAGCCCGAACCTTTCGGCTATTTCTCCTGGCCGGTATCAGCCTGATTCTCGGCCTGCTGATCCTGGTTGGGCTTTCCGCGGCTATCGTCATCGCCTTCTGGGAAACTCATCGCATCGCGGCGATTCTTACGCTATGCGCGATCTACGCAGTGGTGATGATCATCTGCGTGAGCCGGGCCGCTTCGCTCGCCAAACAATGTGCCGCACCGTTCCAGGCCACGCTTGAAGAACTGGAGCGCAACCGGGAGCGATTACTGCCATGAGCCAACCGTTGAGCACATCGAATGATCTGAGCATGCGCAAGGATCTGGTGCGACTGCGCATGGAAATGCACCGTCAACAGATGCTCTACCACGCGCAGCCCCTTTCACATCCACTGCAGCAGATGAAGAGCTTCGTAAGTTCGCGTCGAACATCCAGCGAACACAGTTCAGGCAAGGGACCGATGATGATCGCTGCGACGGTCGTACTCGCGCTGTTCGGACGCAGGATGGGGAAAATGGGAAAGCTGGCTCGCGTGGCGCTGACGCTGTATCCGCTAATCAAGGGTCAGCAAAAGCTGCGGGAAAAGCTGCACTAGCCCAGCCGCCTACCCTGGCTGAACAACACTGTACCCGCGGCCAACCGCGGGTAGGTCGCCACGCCTTCTGAACTGGTCATCCTTCTAATGCGCCAGCACCGATCAGCGATTCGGCAGTTGTGGTAGCTTTGCACCAGCCCGCTAATGGCAATACGGAGATGGTCCTTGGACTGGCACACACTGCTTACCCGCGAACGACTCGGCAAATCCGCCCACAGTAGCGACGAGTTGGGCCGCAGCCCTTTTCACAAGGATCATGATCGGATCATTTTTTCGGGCGCCTTTCGCCGGCTCGGGCGCAAGACTCAGGTTCATCCAGTTTCCAGCAACGATCACATCCATACCCGCCTCACCCACTCGCTGGAGGTGAGCTGCGTAGGCCGCTCACTCGGTATGCGTGTCGGTGAAGTATTGCGCGATGACATGCCAGAATGGTGCAGCCCGGCCGACCTTGGCATGATCGTCCAGTCGGC
>DNMQ01000136.1 GCA_003488145.1 Pseudomonas sp. | reverse complement strand
AACTATATTCTGGGCATCCACGTGTTGTGTAAAGCAAAGGCCCTGCGGGGCCTTTGTCCTTTCAGCCGTATTCGCAGTCGTGTTCCAGTGCGGCAGCTTCGGCGAACAGCGCGAACGTCTGTTCGGCGGCGAGCAGCATCGGTTCCCAGGCGTAACTGGCAGCATGCTGTTCGAGACGGGCGAGGAAGGCCGGCCAGAGCCTGGCGACCTCACCATGCTCGAGGTAACGAATGGGGACGGTCTGGTTGGCCTGACGTACACGCCGTGCGAGCACGCGGCCACCCAGGCGTGACCCTTCCAGCACGTAGGCGACGCCCCAGCAGCTGGCGAAATCGTTCAATGACGGTATCGACAGCGCTGCTGGAGACGGGCATTCCAGTTCGGCCAGATCGGCCCATAAGGCATGACGGCGCACCCGCATCGGCCAGTCGTCGAGCAGAGCGGCGAAACCGGCGCGCTCCAGCGCGATCTCCGCGGCGCTGAGGACCCGACTGTGGGCACGCAGGAAGCGACGATAATCGTCTGGCTGCTCGAGGCTGAAATCCGAGAAGGCGGCATCTACTTGCTCATGCAGCGGCGCCGTGGCCTGTCTGAGGCGTGCACGCAGCTCAGCCATCGGTCAGGCTGCCTTCGTTCAAAGCCAGATGAATCTTGCTCGCCAGTTGTTCCTCGCGGAACGGTTTCTGGATGATCGAGTAGCCGGCCAGACCCAGTTCGCACAGCTCGGCGTAACCGGTCACGAAAATCACCGGCAGCTCGGGGTAGCGCGTGCGCACGGCACGGGCCAGTTCGCCGCCGTTCATGCCGGGCATGGCGAAATCGGCCAGCAGCAGATCGACCTCGATATCATCGGCCAGCAGCTGCAAGGCATGGTCGCCGCTGTCCGCCTCGGTCACTGCGAAGCCGAGGTCCTGCAGCATCAGCGCGGTCACCTCACGCACGCTGGGATCATCGTCCACCAGCAGGATGCTGTGCTGTGCATTGTCCTCGCGCGTCCCGGCGCTCACCGCCAGGATCGGCTCCAGCTGCTGCGGTGCCGCGGTGCGCGGCAGGAATACCTTGACCGTGGTACCCACGCCCTCGCGGCTTTCGATACGGGCACCGCCACCGGATTGCTTGGCGAAACCGAAAACCTGCGCCAGGCCGAGGCCTGAGCCCTTGCCGACTTCCTTGGTTGTGAAAAAGGGCTCGAACGCCTTGCTCAGCACTTCCTCGTTCATGCCGGTGCCGGTATCGGTCACCGAAAGCACCACGTACTCGCCTGGGCCGGGATCTTCGGCGCGCAGTGCCGGTTCACTGATCACCACGTTACGCGTGCCCAGCGTCAGGCGCCCGCTGTCACCCATGGCGTCGCGGGCATTGATCGCCAGGTTGAGGATGATCATCTCGATCTGGGTCGGGTCCACCAGCGCGTGCCAGATATTGGCCTGGGTGTCGGTCTCGATGCTGACACTGCCGCCGAGGGTGCTTTTCAGCAGGCTGAGCAGGCTGACCAGCGTATCGTTGAGGTCGACTGCCGCGGGCGTAAGCTGCTGGCGCCGGGCAAAGGCGAGCAGCTGGCTGGTCAGCGTTGCGCCGCGCTCGCCAGATTCGCGGATGTACTGCAAGCGACGCAAACTGCGTTCTGCCGGTGCGCCCTTCTCGAGATCGTTCTGCAGAAAGCTGGCGCTGGTGAGGATGACCGTCAGCAGGTTGTTGAAGTCATGGGCGACGCCGGCGGTCAGCTGGCCGACGGCTTCGAGGCGCTGCATCTGCTGCAGGGTCGCCTCGACACGTTCGCGCTCCTGGATCTGCGCGCGGAGCTCGCGGTTGGCCTCGGCCAGTTTGTCGACCGCGGCGATTTCGCTGGTGATGTCCCGTGCCGCCGAGTAGACGCGGCCGTCATCGGCGACCACCGACCAGGACAGCCAGCGGTAGCTGCCATCGCGATGGCGCAGGCGATTGACGAAGCGGTTGGTGACCTTGCCTTGGCCGACACGGGCATTTTCTTCCTGGGTCGCCTGCAGATCGTCGGGATGCACCAGCCAGGTCAGCGGGTGCTGCATGAGCTGTTCCAGCGGCCAGCCGAAGGCATCCTCCCAGATCGGGTTGAGCGCGACCGGCATCATGTCCAGGCGAGTAACGGCCAGCAGGTCACGGGACAACTCCCAGGTGCGGTCACGTTCGCGGGTGCGCTCCTGCACGCGCTCGCCCAGGGTTTCGTTCATCTGCCTGAGGGTCTGGGTCGCCAGCTGTTGTTCGGTGATGTCCATCACCACGCCGACGAAGCGCGAGCACTGCCCGCCTTCGAAAAAGGCCTGGCCGCGAGTTTCCATCCAGCGCAGGCTGCCGTCATCGAAAAGCACGCGATAGGTGGTGCAGTACTCGCCGTCATCTTCACCGGCGATGGCGCGGGCGATCTCCTCGCGTATCCGCTTGCGGTCTTCCGGGTGGCAGAGCCGTTCGAACAGCGGCATGTCCACCGGGTCCTGTTCACCGATACCGAGCATGGCCCGGCAGCGCTGGTCCCAGATCAGCGCGCCACTCTGTGGTTCGTAGTCCCACATGCCCAGGCGTGCCGCATCGATGGCCAGGCGCGCGCGCACCTCGACCTCGCGCAGCGCCTGCTCGGCCTGCAGACGGCGACGCCGTTCGTTGACTTCGGCCAGCGCGCGTTCCACCGCCTTGGGCAGAAAGCCAAGGTTCTGTTTGAGGACATAGTCGACGGCGCCGGAGCGCATCATGTTGACCGCGTGCTCCTCACCGAACACGCCGGAGAGGAAGATGAAGGGGGTCTGTGGCGCCAGCCGACGCGCTTCCTGCAAGGCCTGGCTGCCGGAGAAGCCTGGCAGGATGAAGTCCGCCAGGATCAGATCGAAGGCGCGTCGCTGCAGCGCTTCCACCACGCCGGCATGGCTGTAGACCAGCTCGGTATGCAGGGTGTAGCCACTGCGCTCCAGCGCCAACTGGGCGAGTTCGGCGTCGTGCGGGCTGTCCTCGATGAACAGGACGCTGATGTTCTTTGACGCTGGCATATCCATCCTGTCGAGGAAGCAGGAATCATCGAAACGGCCCGCCAGGCGCGGGCCGGCAATGCTCGTTCAGTTCTTTTCGTCTTTGTTGCGCGCGCGCTTGAGTCGCAGCGAACCGGGTGGTGGCTCGTTGAGCACGGCCCAGAAGATGCCGAGGTCGGAGATTGCGGCGACAAAATCTTTGAATTCGACCGGTTTGACGACGTAAGCGTTCACCCCGAGCTCGTAGGCTTTCATCAGGTCGGGTTCTTCCCGCGACGAGGTCAGCATGACCACTGGAATGCTACGCAGCTCGGCGGTCTCGCGTACGGTCTTGAGCACTTCCAGACCGTCGACCTTGGGCAGCTTCAGGTCCAGTAGCAGCACTGCCGGATTGCCATCGGCGCGATCGGCGTAGGCGCCGGTGCGCTGCAGGTAGTTCAGCGCCTCGGCGCCGTCACGCATGATCACCACTTCATTGGCCAGCTGGCTGCGTTCCAGCGCGATCAGGGTGAGTTCCAGGTCGTGAGGGTTGTCTTCGACCAGCAGTATCGGTTTCAGCATCAGATGTCTCGGTCCAGGAGGGACGATGTGTAGGACAATTTGGGGAGTGAGAAGTAGAACGTGGCGCCCTTGTCCAGCTGGCCTTCGGCCCAGACCTGGCCATCGTGGCGCTCGATGATGCGACGCACGCTCGCCAGGCCGATGCCGGTGCCTTCGAATTCCTCCATGCGGTGCAAGCGCTGGAACACGCCGAACAGCTTGCTCGAATACTGCATGTCGAAGCCGACGCCGTTGTCGCGCACATAGACCACCACCTCGCCGGCGCGTTGCTCGGCGCCCACTTCGATGACGGCCACCTCCCGGGTGCGGCTGTACTTGACCGCATTGTCGATCAGGTTGCGCAACACCATGTGAATGAAGGCGGCATCGGCGACGACGACCGGCATCGGCAGTAGGTGCCATTCGATTTGGCGACCTTCGCAATCGGGTACCAGCTCCTCGCGAATCGAGGCAACCAATGCAGCGAGGTTGACATCCGACAGGCGCAATGCCGAACGGCCCATCTGCGAGAAGCTCAGCAGGTTGTCCACCAGCGTGCCGGCAAAGCGTGCGGCGTCGGCAATGTTGTCGAGAAAGCGCATCCCGCGTTCGCTCAACTGCTTGCTTTCCATCTCGCTGAGCAGCTCGGTGTAGCCGGCGATGTGCCGCAGCGGTGCGCGCAGGTCGTGGGACACGCTGTAGGAGAAGGCCTCCAGCTCCTTGTTGCTGGCGCGCAACTCGCCGGCCAGCTGGGCCATTTCCTCGGCTTTGCGCAAGACGATACCGAGCACCGCATTGCGCAACTCCAGCGCGCCCTCGATCACCACCTGATCCCAGGGCTGCGCATAGCCGCGCAGGGTTTCCTGCCATTGTTCGAAGCTGTGTCGCGGAGTGAGCGCACCGCTCTGACGGTCGATCTGTTTTTCCGGCTGACCGGCCCAGTTGACGGTCTTGATCTGCTCGTGGCGAAACCAGATCAGATAGTGCGCGTGCAGGCGCGAGATGGAGATGGCCATGACCCCGGCACAGCGCTCGGCGAGCGCCGGCATGCCGGGGATGTCGCGGCCGACGCAGTCACTGTGGAAGACCAGCTCGTCGCGCCGTTCGCCCAGCCACTGCGCCAGCTGCAGGATCTGTTCATGCTCCGGCGTGTCGCCGACGGTTTCGCACTTGTCGGCGGAGATGATCGCCGCGCCGTCGGCACCGGCGAACCCCAGCACCACCTCGGGGAGATGGCGGAAACCCTCGACCACGCTGTCGCGATCGGCCATCGCCGCGAGCAGGTGGACGATCTGGTGGCGCAGTTCCAGCTTGCGCTGCGCGAGGGTCTCGCTTTCCCTCGCCTCGATCTGCAGCGAGAGGATGCGGCCGAGCAGCTCGCAGGCGGTGCGGGTCTGGTAGCTGACCGCACGCGGTTCGGCATCATGGCAGGAGATCAGCCCCCAGAGGCGGTCGCGAATGACGATGGAGATCGACATCGACGCCAGCGTGCCCATGTTGCGCATGTACTGCAGATGCACCGGGGAAACGCTGCGCAATGCGGCGAAGCTCAGGTCCAGTGGCGCGCCGGAGACCGGATTGAGCGCCGGCACCAGTGGCGAGGGTTGATAGTTGGCATCCTGGATCACCCGGATCAGGTTCTCGCGATACAGCCGGCGCGCCTGCTGAGGAATGTCGGCGGCCGGGAAGCACAGCCCGAGGTAGCTTGGATAGCCGGGGTCGGCGACCTCTGCCAGCACCACGCCGTTGTCTTCGGCATCGAAGCGATAGGCTTTGACGCGGCCGAAGCCGGTGATGCGCTTGACCTCCCGAACCGCGAGTTGGCAGAGCGCTTCGAGCTCGCGGCTGTCCTGCAGCTGGGCGACGAAGGTGCGCATCAGCGGGTAGAGGGTGTCGTAGGCCTGGCCCGAGGTTTCCGCGCGTTCGAATTCGAGGATCAGCTGGCCGCGATGGCGATGGCCGAGCAGGGCGAACGCCTGGCCGGCGACACCAGTGAGACCGATGCTCACATCGCTCAGGTGAAAGGGGTTGTGGTCGTCTTCGCTCAGTGCCGTGAGACCGGCTTCGAGGCGTGCGGTGGGCAGCAGGTTCGACAGTGGCTGACCGAGTAGCGAGCGGGCGTCGATTCCGAGCCAGTGCTGAACGTTTTCACTGGCCTGCTGCACGCGCAGTTCGGGTTCGCTGACCACCAGCAGGAAGCCATGGGGCTGGATGCTACCGGGGATATGGATCGGCTCGTCGGCGCATCGGTCGATGGCCTGGAGCAATTCCTGGGCTTCGGTAGTGGTCATTGCGTGTCCTTGTTCAGGTCCGAGCGGACCGGAGGTGACTGGCAGGCACCAATGCAAATTGCTACCTAATGTCTGCAATCGTGCAGGTTGAAACGGGCAAGTCGCCGTGATTTTTTTAACCGAGCGTTTCGCTCGGCCATGCACTTTAACGCGACAGAACTGGCTCGCCAATCCGGCGGGCTGTATAAACGGGGCCTTGCCTGGGGGCATACGACAGGAGGTGGGTGTGGAAGAAGTCATCGAACAGCTGCGCGAGCTCAACGAGCCGGTGCCGGTACCGCTGGAACTGCCGGACGACGATCTGCTGGTGGAGATCGAAGAGCAGCTGTTGATCAACCTGCCGTTCGGCCTGCGTGAGTTCCTGCTCCAGGTCAGCGACGTGATCTACGGGCGTCTCGAGCCGGTCACCGCCACCGATCCGCAGTCACACACCTACCTGCCGGAAGTCGCCGCCAATGCCTGGGATGCCGGCGTGCCGCGCGATCTGATCCCGATCTGCCAGGACGGGCGCGACTACTACGTGGTCGATCTGGAAGGCGAAGTCACCCTGTGGGACGGCGACGACTGCGAGCTGACCGATGAGGAAACCTGGGAGACCGTCTGGCATTGGGCGCGCGACGTCTGGCTGGAAAGCTGAAGCAGATATACGACGGTATCGACACGGCGTCGCCGCGACGGCCTGTTAAGCTGTGCGCCCGCCGGACACTTTCCATTACTTCATGCTGACTCTGAGCAATCTGTTTCTGTTCATGCTGCTGGCTGCCGCCAGCGCCTGGCTGTGGCACTCCCACGGTATTCGCGAGCGCGCCCTGCAGGCGGTGCGCCGGCACTGCCAGAAGCTCGATGTGGAATTGCTCGACGGCAATGTGGCCTTTCGCAAGCTGACGCTGTTGCCGGATGCACGCGGCCAGCGCCGGCTCGCGCGTATCTACGGTTTCGAGTTCACCGTCACTGGTGAGCAGCGCCACCCCGGCACCATCGTCATGTTCGGTGCGCAGATCGGTCGTATCGAACTGGCGGCGCATCCGTTTCAGCCCGCCGACGAGCCGGGGCGGGTGATTCAATTGGACGACTGGCGCCGCCCCCGCGAATGACAGGTCATTCGTCGATAAGGCACTCGACCATGCCCTGTTGCAGTTCCGCCTGCGACTGAGGTTCGCTGAAAATCAGCTCTATCCTTGAGTCCCGCCGCCATTCGCTGCTCCTGAAGACCAACGCCTGACCGTCCAGTGCGTTGGCTGACTGCCAGTTGCTGCGGCCGTGGGCCACCAGCTTGGCGCGACGCCAGGGCCAGCGCGCCAGCCATTGCGAGAGCTGGCCGAGATCGAAACGCTGGCTCGGGTGCCAGCGCCAGCCGATGCTCCAGTGCTCTGCTGTCGCCTGAACCTGGCAGATCGGCTGGCGCGGATCGAGCCACACCTGCGCCAGCGTCGCCGACCCGGAGGGCAGGGTGGTCGCGCGTGTCGGTTCACTGGCGCGTGCGCCGATACCGGGAAGCTGTTCGAGGGGCAGCTGGCCTTGCGTGGTCCAGTAAAGCGTTTGCTCAGGCAGCTGCTCTGCCAGTCGGGTACGGCTGGGTTGGTCCAGCGTTTCGCTCTTGTTCATCAGCAGCAGGCCGGCTTGGACCAGGGCCTGCTGCTGGCTGTCGGGCGGGGGTTCGCCGCGGCTGAGGGCGGCGGCATCCAGTACCAGCACGGTTGGCTGGACGCTCAGCACGTTCTGCCATGGCGGTAGCCTGAGCTGCCGCAGCAATTCCGCCGGGTGGCCCAGGCCGGAGGGTTCGATCAGCAAGCGGTCTGGTTTTGCCTGACGCAGCAGGCGCGCCAGGCCGACCTGGAACGGCACGCCGTTGACACAACACAGGCAGCCGCCGGGGATCTCCGCCAGGCTGATGCCGTCTGCTTCGGTCGTCAGTAACGCGGCATCCAGCCCGATCTGGCCGAACTCGTTGATCAGCACCGCCCAGCGTTCGCCGGCTGGCTTCTGATCGAGCAGATGGCGGATCAGGCTGGTTTTGCCGGCGCCGAGCGGGCCGCCGATGAGATGGGTCGGGATATGTTCGAGCATGGCGGCTATGGTGCGCATTTTGCGCTGAGTCTGAAAGGGGCGGGTGGCTCATGTTAAAGTCGCCGGCGATTCTCGGAGAGGTGAAATCGTGCGGTTACCGTTCTTGCTGACAGCCCTGTGCGGCCTGCTCGTCGCTGGCGATGTGATGGCCGAAGCGTGCGTGATTAACAGCCACGACGACCGCGTGACAGTGAAGCTTTGCCAGGCGAACATCAACATTCCCGCAGAGCTGTTCCGCACCGGCTTCTGTCAGCCGCAGCTGAAGGATCACGAGGTCGAAGTGGAGTTCGTCGATCAGTGCCCGGACGGGGCCTTCGGTGTCTGCCGCAACGCGCAGGTGTCGAACATGCCGTACCGGCAGGACATTCACTATTACGGCATCGCCAGTGATGCGCGCTTTCTCCAGCCCGCTTGCGAGCAAAACAACCAGGGCAGTTGGGAGAAGAACTGACTCCCGCCCAGCAGTCATGGGGGTTTCACGTGGAACCCCTGCTGATTTCCCGGTGGCCTTCTACCGAGCCGGTTTCAATGCGCCGCAATCGTCCGCTATCCAGCGCGCGTGGGATTCGATTCGCGAGGTACCGGTCTCGCTGCCTTGGCGGTATTCACTTTCCACGGTACTGACGAATTCCTTGTCGCTGATGAAGCGCGTCTCGCCCTGACCTCGGGCATCAGGGCACTCGAACCTGAATTTCCACAGCTTGTCGCCACGCTCGGTGATCTCCTGGGTACAGGCCGGATCATCCTGGAAGGGCAGCTGATCGGACTCCACCTGAGCCTTGCTCAGACAGATCTGCACACCCTTGCCGCCGAGTTTCACGCCCTGCGCGGCCAGCATCTCCTCCATCATCCGGCGCTGGTCGGCGGGTAGGTTCTCCATCTGCGCCAGCATCGCGTCCATGCCCGGCATCTGCTGGCCATCCACCTGTATATCGCCGCTGCTGAATTCCCAGAGGCCCGGCAGGATCTGCTGCGCATGGGCGGGCATTAGCGTCAGGGAGAGGAGCGCGAAAGCGGCCAGACGTGGCAGTTGGGTCATGAGCGTGCCTCCGGAGATGGGTTATTCCTTCAGCCTAGTCGAGCTTTTTCTGCACCGTGCTCGAACGGACGTCGGTCGACAAAAGAACGTGATACAGCGATTGCCGATGGATTTATGCTGTTGAGAAGCGTTAGCATTAACGCTTGCAGCGCTCATGGGAGGCCGCATGGCAATTGAAGGTATGGTTCGACAGCAGATGCTGCATCGGCTCTATGCCGAGCATCACGGCTGGCTTAACGGCTGGCTGCGGCGTCAGCTGGGCTGTAATCAGCGGGCGGCCGACCTCGCGCAGGACACCTTCGTGCGGGTGATGACCAAGGATCAGGACATGGGCGCCATCCGCGAACCCAGAGCTTACCTGCATACCATCGCCAAGGGCCTGTTGATCAACCATTGGCGGCGCCGACAGATCGAGCAGGCCTATCTTGATGCGCTGGCACTGCAACCCGAGCCCGTGGCGCCATCGCCGGAATCCCAGGCGTTGATCGTCGAAACCTTGCTGCAGGTCGACGCCATGCTGGCCCAGCTGCCGGCGAAGGTGCGCAGCGCCTTTCTCATGTCGCAGCTGCAGGGCATGACCTACGCCGCAATCGCCATCGAACTCGGCGTTTCCGAGCGGATGGTGAAGAAGTACATGGCTCAGGCCATGTTGCATTGCCTGCTGCTGGTGGCGGAGGACTGATGGGCATCGATTACCGCGTGCTGCAGGAAGCGGCGAAATGGTTTGCCGTGTTGCAGTCCGGTGCGGCCAGCGCTGGCGAGCGCCAGGCCTGGAACGCGTGGCTGGAACAGCCGGAGCATGCCCGCGCGTGGGCTAGGGTCGAACGCATCAGTGGCCAGTTCCAGCCGCTGGCCGACGATGCCGTCGGGCGCACTGCCGGCGCGATGTTGCACAGCCGCCAATCGAACCGTCGCCAGGCACTGAAGGTGCTGTCCGTGCTTTGTGGCGGCGCGGCACTGAGCCTGGCCGGCGGATCGCTGCCCTGGCGACAGTGGACGGCCGATGAGCGAACCGCGGTTGGTGAGGTGCGCGACCTGCGCCTGGCTGATGGCTCGCAGCTCTGGCTGAACACCGATACCGCGGTGGATATTGCCGACGACGCGACCGCGCGCAGGCTGGCGCTTTACCGCGGTGAGCTGCTTGTCGATGCCTCGCCCAGCCAAGGCGGGCGGCCGTTGCTGCTGACCAGTCGTGAAGGTCGCGTGCGCAGCGAACAGGCCGCGCGTTTCTCGCTGCGCCAGGAAGATGGCCATACCCGGCTGAGCGTGTTCGCCGGCGTTGTGGATATCCAGCTGGATGGCTTAGGCGTCACCCGTGTGGCGGCCGGGCAGCAGACCGATTTCAGTCGCCGGCACATCGCCCCCTTGTCAGCGGCCCGCGCCGAACATCAGGCCTGGGCGAGCGGCGTATTACTGGCCGACAACCAGCGGCTGGAGGATTTCCTCGTCGAACTGTCGCGCTATCGACACGGCTATCTCGGTTGCGATCCGCGTATCGCCGATCTGCGGGTGGTCGGCGCCTTTCCCCTCGGTGACACCGAGCGTGTGCTGGATGCGCTGGCGGCGACGCTGCCGGTGCGCATCGAGCGGCGCATGGCCTGGTGGGTCAGCATCGAACCTGCCGCGACACGAGGTGGCGTGTAGTTCGTTGCGGACACGAATAAAAAATATTCGCATCTTCAGTTCCCTTTCTTCGATCTGGTTGGGCATAGGGCTAAATCCGTCACTCGAACAGGAACACCCATGCGCTCGACCGCCTTGCCGTTCATTCCCAATCGCTCCCGCGCCTTGGCGCTCGGCATTCGTGCCGCGCTGCTGTGCCGGCCGCTGGCCAGCGTCGTGCCCGGCGCTGCCATGGCGCAGTCTGCGACCCAGCAGGTGGTGCGCAGCTACGACATTCCCGCCGGCCCGCTCTCCAGCGCATTGAGCCGTTTCGCCGGAGAGGCCGGGGTGCTGCTCTCGGTGGATGGCAGCCTGCTGCAGGGCATGGACAGCAACGGCCTGCAAGGGCAGTACGGCGTTGACGACGGTTTTGCTGCGTTGCTGCAGGGTAGCGGCCTGCAGGCCGTTCGCGACAGCCAGGGCAACTACTCGCTAGCGCGCCGTAGCGCGCAGACCGATGCCGTCGAACTGCAACCGATGACCGTCGAAGGTTTCGCCCTGGGCAACGCGCTGGGTTCAATGGAAGGCTACAACGCGACCCACAGCAGCGTGGCGACCAAGACGAGCATGCCGTTGCTCGAAACGTCACAGTCGGTTTCTGTAGTTACACGCCAGCAGATGGATGATCAGGGCTCGCTGACGGTCGCTCAGGCGCTGCGCTATACACCCGGTGTGATGAGCAGCCCCTACGGCGCAACTAGCCGCTACGATTACGTGGCGATGCGCGGTTTTAACGATGGCTCGGTGGATAACCTCTACCTAGACGGCCTCAAAATCATGGGGGATGCCGGCACCTACAGCACCATGCAGATCGACCCCTATTTCCTGGAGCGTATCGACGTATTGAAAGGCCCGTCGTCCGTGCTCTACGGACGCAGCCTGCCTGGCGGCCTGGTGGCCATGACCAGCAAGCAGCCCACCGCCAAGGCGTATCGCCAGGTACAGGCGACCTTCGGCAGCAATGCGCAGAAAGGCATTGGCGTCGATCTGGGCGGTCCGCTGGACGATGATGGTATGTTGTCCTACCGGCTGGTCGGCTTGGCCGAAAAAGGTGATACCCAATACGACCATGTCGAGTCGCAACGCTATGCCGTGGCGCCCTCCCTGCGTATCGACTTTTCTGCCGATACCGCGCTTACCTTGCAGGCCTATCTGCAGCACGACCCGGAAAGCGGTTATCACGGAGGCCTGCCTGCCGAAGGCACCCTGTACCGTCGCAATGGACGCTATCTCCCCGATGGCTTTTTCGAGGGGGAGCCCGATCACGAAAAATTCGAGCGCACCCAGCAGATGCTCGGTTACCAGTTCGAGCACCGCTTCGACGATACGTGGTCGATGCGTCAGAACTTCCGCTATCTGGACTCGGAAGTAGAGTCCGAGCAGGTCTACGGCATGGGCTGGGACGGGAATTCCTCGGAACTGGCACGCGCCTATACCGGGGCGGATGAGCGCCTGCATTCGTGGATCATCGACAACATGCTGCAGGCCGAATTCGACACCGGTGCAGCTCGCCACACCCTGATCACCGGGATCGACTACCAGCGCGGAAAATCGAATGTGGCCTATTACGGCGCGGCTGCGGCCAACCTCGATGCTTTCGACCCGGTGTACGGCGCACCGGTGACGCCCGGCACGCCCTTCGTCCAGACCCGCCGGCTGGAGCAGACGGGCCTGTACATTCAGGACCTGATCGAACTCGACCGCTGGCGCTTGTCCCTGGGCGTGCGCCAGGACTGGGTCGAAACCGAGGTGGAAACGGCGGCCACGGGGACGTCGTCCGGTAAGGATTCCAGTCAGCTGACCTCTCGCGCCGGCGTGCTGTATCTGTTCGACAACGGTGTGGCGCCGTATCTCAGCTATTCGCAGTCGTTCAACCCAAACTCGACCGCCGATGCCAGTGGCAATCCGCTCGAACCCACCGAAGGCACCCAGTGGGAGCTGGGCATCAAGTATCAGCCGGTGGGACACGATGACCTGTACACCGCTTCGCTGTTTCATATCGAGCAGGAGAACCTCGCCTCCAAACTACCCGATGAGAACTTCTTCCGTCCGGTCGGGGCTGTCCGCTCCCACGGCCTGGAACTTGAAGCACGTCTTCAGGTGACGGAAAGCTTGCGCTTGCTAGGCAGCTACACCTTCACTGATATCGAATACTCGAAGTCGGTGTTCAGTGCGGTGGACAGCACTCTGGATAACAAGGGCAACACCCCGACCCAATCCGTGCGCCACATGGCCTCGCTCTGGGCGGACTACCGTTTCGTCGATCGCCTGGCAGGGCTGAGCACCGGTGCGGGCATTCGCTATGTCGGCAAGAGCTGGGCTGATGCCGAGAACACGCAGCGTATTCCGTCCTACACGCTCTTCGACGCGGCCATCGGATACGACCTCGCCAACGTGGGCGTGCCTGGGGCAGAGGTACGCTTGAATGCCAACAATCTCACCGACAAAACGTACGTCGCGGCCTGCGGCAGCAGCCTGAACTACTGCTATATGGGTGAGGAGCGCAATGTCACCGCCACGGTCAGCTACGAATTCTGACCGATAACAGCCGCCGGCCCCACAGGGCCGGCGGCTTTGTGCTTTCTGAAGGACGGACAACCGACGATGCGTTCCATTCTCGTGCTCCTGCACCGCTACATCGGCCTGGCCACGGCGATCTTCCTGTTTCTCGCCGGCATTACCGGCAGCATCCTGGCCTTCCATCACGAGCTGGACGAATGGCTCAACCCGGAGTTCTACCACACCACCAGTGAGGGACCGGTGCTGGCGCCGGGAACGTTGGTGGAACGCGTCGAGCAGGCCAACCCGCGTATGCAGGTCTGGTACATGGAGTTTCCCAGTGAGCCCGGTCACGCCGCTTTGATGGCGCTGGTGCCGCGTAACGATCCGGCGACCGGCAAGCCGTACGGCGAGCGCCTGGTGGTGCAGTACGTCGATGCGGTGAGCGGCGACCCGGTGGGCACGCGCTACTGGGGCGAATGCTGCTTCTCGCGCAAGAACTTCGTGCCCTTCATCCTCGAGTTTCACTACAACCTGTCGCTGCCGGGCAACTGGGGGCTGTGGTTGATGGGTATCGTGGCGATCGCCTGGGTGATCGATTGCTTCGTCTCGCTGGTGCTGACCTTTCCTCGTGGCCGGCCGTTCTTTTCCAAGTGGTGGACGTCCTGGAAGATCAAGCGCCAGCGCATGAACCACGACGTACACCGCGCAGGCGGCCTGTGGCTGTGGCTGCTGCTCACGCCGGTGGCGGTCAGTAGCGTGGCGATGAACCTGCCCGAGCAGGTGTTCAAGCCGGTGGTATCGCTGTTCTCGCCCGTTGAGCCGAGCGTCTACGAGGCCCGCGGGCGGATGCCGGCTGAGCAGTTGGGCACCACCGCTTACGACTTCCACCAGGCGTACGACTACGCCATGCAGCACGCCGCCGAACTCGGCCTGAGCGAGGCAATCACCGAGCTGTACTACAGCTTCGAATACAACTTCTACGGCGCCGGCTTCGGCGACCACGACAGCAACCAGGGCAACGCCTGGCTGTTCTTCCATGGCACCGACGGTCGTCTGCTGGGGCAGGAGATTCCCGGCCAGGGCACGCTGGGGCAGCAGTTTCATCTGCTGCAGCCGGCGATCCATGGCGGTCGCATCCTCGGCCTACCAGGGCGCATCCTCATCGCCGTGCTGGGCGTGGCGATCGCGGTGTTGTCGGTCACCGGTGTGGTGATCTGGTGGCGCAAGCGACGAGCACGCATCAGCGCGGTGCTGCGTGAACCTCGCAGGGGAAGCGCGGTGTCGGTAAGTTCGGTCGGTGAGCCATGATGATCATGAGGTGAAGCGTCCCCTCGCCCCTATGCTGGGCGCCCCAGCCGTCTCCCCGGAGGGGCGAGGGGGTTGGATCGCAGAGGTATGTGAGTATTACGGCAGTGTTCGATGATTGTGTAGCCAAAGATGGTTGCTGCGCCGTGCTGACGTCCGAAGCGTGCCGCCTCTGGGCCGGGCGTTGATTCGCCAGAGCCTGCGCCGTCATCGAACAGCCCCCTCGCCCCTTGTGGGGAGAGGGCTAGGGAGAGGGGGCGAGCTTCCAGGCCCAGCGCCAGCTATGGTCCGTACACCGCGAACGCCAACAGGCTCGCTTTCCTCACTCCGCCTGCTTGACCAGCTCAGGCAACTGCTCGGCCAGTTTCTGCACCCGCAAAGGCGAGCGGATAAAGCCCTGCTGCCGACCATCCGGGCCGATCAGGACCAGGTTGCCGCTGTGGTCGACGGTATAGTTTTCCTTGCTGGTATCGCCGGGTATGAAGGGAATGCCGACGCCGTTGGCCAGCGTCTGGATGTCGTCCAGCGGGCCGGTAAGCCCCTGGAAACCGGCGTTGAAGTAGCCGAGGTATTCCTTGAGTTTTTCCGGCGTGTCGCGGTTCGGATCGACGCTGACGAGGATGATGCGCAGCTGGTCGCGCACGGCGTCCGGCAGCATGCCGTTGAGTTGGCGCAGTTCGGCCAGGGTAGTGGGGCAGATGTCCGGGCAGAAGGTGTAGCCGAAGAACAGCAGCGTCCACTGCCCGTCCAGTTCGTTCAGTTTTACCGCTTCGCCGTCCTGGTCCGTCAGGCTCAGCGACGGCACCGTGCGGCTCTGCGGCAGCACGACGATGCCGGCATCCAGCAACTGCGTGGGGTCGAGCTGGCGCTGGCTGTTGAGCACCTTGGAAACCGTCAGCCCGACGACCAGCGCGATCAGCGCCACGAGAATGAAGACGGTTTTCTGGATGCGGGTCATGGATGTCCTTTGGGTGACTATCTAGAAATCGAGCAGCAGATAATGATCAACCAGCAGCGCGATGAACAGCGCGAACAGGTACCAGATGCTGAATTTGAAGGTCTTGATTGCCGCATGTGGCCGGCTGTCGCGGTACAGCGCGATCGTCCAGTAGAGAAAGCGTGCGCCCAGCAACGCTGCGGCGGCGAGGTACAGCGGGCCGCTCATGTGGATGGCGAACGGCATGAAGCTGACCGCCAGCAGCATCACCGTGTAGAGCAGGATGTGTACCTTGGTGTAGTGCACGCCGTGGGTCACCGGCAGCATCGGCACGTTGACCTTGGCGTACTCGTCCTTGCGGTGAATCGCCAGCGCCCAGAAGTGCGGCGGGGTCCAGGCGAAGATGATCAGCACCAACAGCAGCGGTTCGGCGGTGACCTGGCCGGTCACCGCGACCCAGCCGAGCAGCGGCGGTGCGGCGCCGGCGAGTCCGCCAATGACGATGTTCTGCGGCGTGGCGCG
>DNMQ01000382.1 GCA_003488145.1 Pseudomonas sp. | reverse complement strand
TCTGTAACCCTATGAAACAGCCTAGCCCTTGTAACACCGAGCCGTCCATTCAACTGAAGCCTGCACGATAGACCGCAAGATATGGCATTTTGCACCGAGCGCTATTCGCTACATTTTTGAAGCAGCGCGCCCCGCGACGCAACTCTGCAACCCATATTGGGGCCGTATGGACAATCACAAGGCCGGCATGATTTTTCGTCAGCTGATATCTGACGCGTATCCAGAGACATTCGACGCACGATCCCAGCCACCGAAGAAGAACTTTTTGTCGGTACGGACGGATACAGCATGCCCCAAGCTGACGCCTCATCTGTGCGGTCATGCACCTCTCGGTTACACTAGCCGCCGTTTCCAAGGTTCTGACGCAAGGGTCGAAATATGCCGCTCACCAACGAGCAAAAGAAGCAGTACAAATCCATCGGCCACCATCTGAAACCGGTCCTGATCGTAGCCGACAACGGACTGACCGAAGGCGTTCAAGCCGAACTCGAGCGGGCCCTGAACGACCATGAGCTGATCAAGATCCAGTTCCGCCTCGCAGAGCGTGAAGACCGCCGCGCGCTGATAGAAGAACTGTGCAAGGTCGGCAAGTGCGAGCTGGTACAGACCATCGGCAAGATGGCCCTGGTGTACCGCAAGAATCCGAAGCCGAACAAGCAGCTTTCGAACATTCACCGCTTCCAGGCCTGAGATCGTGCGCGGCAGACTCAATCTGCCGCGCGCTCAGTACTCGCGTCCCGGAGCGGGCTGCAAGACCAGCATCAGGCCACACAGCGCCATCACCAGAAAGCTGAAGCTGGCCCAGTAGAGCGAGTCGAACCAGCCCGCCCGCATCAACAACTGGCTGCCCGCGAGCATCATTACTGTCAGCAAAAGCTGGCCGCGAACGTCACGCCACAAGCCGCGCAGCCCCATCACCTGAACCAATACCAGCGCCTGAAGCGCGCTACAGAATGCGGCAAAGCCGACCAGCAGCGGCTTCAGGCTGCCAGCGATCTCATCGACCAATAAAGGTGCCAGCCCGACGCGCCCAAGGGCAGGCAAGACCAGAAATTGCAGCAGCCACAAGCCGCCGACCCAGAACGTCTGGGCCAGCTGCCAGGTGATGATGCCAGCCCGCGCCGGCTGTCGGTCAGACGTGGCGGACTTCGACAATCTCGTACTCGATCAACCCACTGGGCGTTTTGACGGCTACGACATCACCTTCTTCCTTGCCGATCAATGCGCGGGCAATCGGCGAACTGACCGAAAGCTTGCCCTGCTTGATGTCAGCTTCATCGTCGCCGACGATCTGGTAGGTCACCTGCTCGTCGGTCTCGACATTGGCGATATCCACAGTGGTACCGAAGATTACCTTGCCAGTCGGCGGGATATTGGCGATGTCGATCACCTGGGCGTTCTGCAGTCGCCCCTCGATATCGCGGATACGCGCCTCAACCATGCCCTGCTGCTCACGCGCGGCATGATACTCGGCGTTCTCCTTGAGATCGCCCAGTTCGCGCGCCTCGGCGATCGCCTGGGTGATCTGCGGACGCAAAACGGTCTTCAGATGCTTGAGTTCGTCTTCCAGGGCGCGAGCGCCCTGGATGGTCATTGGAAATTTTGTCATGCCTTGATTCCTGCATGGAGATCCTGCAAGCGGCGCACGGTCTTCTCGGGACCGAACTTGAGCGCCTCACAGATCGCCTGGCCACCCGCGATGGTGGTGGTGATGCAGATCTTGTGCTGCAGGGCGTTGCGCCGAATGGAATACGAATCGGCGATGGACTGACGGCCTTCGGTAGTGTTGATGACCAAGGTGACTTCGTCATTCTTGATCATGTCGACCACGTGCGGACGGCCTTCGGTCACCTTGTTCACACGGCGCACCGGCAGTCCGGCCGCCTCGATGATCCGCGCGGTGCCGGCGGTGGCCACCACCTCGAAACCGAGCCCGACCAGATCACGAGCGACCTGCTCGACGTAAGGCTTGTCGTCTTCGCGCACGCTGAGGAACGCGCAACCCGAGGTCGGCAGGATTTCGCTAGCGCCCAGCTGGGCCTTGGCAAAGGCTTCGGCAAAGCTGTCGCCTACGCCCATCACCTCACCGGTAGACTTCATCTCCGGACCGAGGATGGTATCGACGCCGGGGAACTTGGCGAACGGGAATACCGCTTCCTTGACGCTGTAGTAGGTCGGGATGATTTCGCGAGTGAAGCCGATTTCCTTCAGCGTCTTGCCAGCCATCACGCGCGCCGCCACCTTGGCCAGCGACTCGCCAATGCACTTGGAAACGAACGGCACCGTACGCGAAGCACGCGGATTGACCTCGAGCACGTAGATATCTTCGCCTTGCACGGCCATCTGTACGTTCATCAGGCCTATCACATCGAGCTCCAGGGCCATCTTGCGCACCTGGTCACGAATCTCGTCCTGAATATGCTGCGGCAACGAGTAGGCCGGAAGCGAGCAGGCCGAGTCACCGGAGTGAACACCGGCCTGCTCGATGTGCTGCATGATGCCGCCGATGACGACGTCAGTACCGTCGCAGACCGCGTCGATATCCACTTCGATGGCGCAGTTGAGGAAGTGATCCAGCAGCACCGGGCTGTCGTTGGACACCTGGACCGCCTCACGCATATAGCGCTTGAGTTCCTCTTCCTCATAGACGATCTCCATCGCCCGGCCGCCCAGCACGTAGGACGGGCGCACCACCAGCGGGTAGCCGATCGCCTTGGACGCAGCGATGGCTTCCTCCTCACTACGCGCCGTGGCGTTCTGCGGCTGACGCAGATTCAGACGCTGCACCATCTGCTGGAAGCGCTCACGGTCTTCGGCGCGGTCGATCGCATCCGGACTGGTGCCGATGATCGGTACACCCGCCTCTTCCAACGCACGGCAGATCTTCAGCGGGGTCTGCCCGCCATACTGCACAATCACGCCCTTGGGCTGCTCGACACGGACGATTTCCAGCACGTCTTCCAGGGTTACCGGCTCGAAGTACAGGCGGTCGGACGTGTCGTAATCGGTGGAGACGGTTTCCGGGTTGCAGTTGACCATGATGGTCTCGTAGCCGTCTTCGCGCATCGCCAGCGCGGCGTGCACACAGCAGTAGTCGAACTCGATGCCCTGCCCGATACGGTTGGGGCCGCCACCCAGGATCATGATCTTGTCGCGGCTCGACGGGTTGGCCTCGCACTCTTCCTCGTAGGTCGAATACATGTAGGCCGTGTCGGTAGCGAACTCGGCGGCGCAGGTGTCGACGCGCTTGTAGACCGGCAGCACCTTGAGCTTGTGACGGTGGCTGCGCAGGTTCTTCTCGGTGACGCCCAACAGCTTGGCCAGACGCGCGTCGGAAAAACCCTTGCGCTTGAGCTTGTACATCATGTCGCGGTCGATGCTGGACAGGCCCAGCGTCTTGACGTGCTCTTCATCCTTGACCAGATCCTCGATCTGCACCAAGAACCAAGGATCGATCTTGGTCAGCGCGAACACATCTTCGACACTCTTGCCGGCACGGAAGGCGTCGGCGACATACCAGATGCGATCGGCGCCCGGCACCGTCAGTTCGCGCTTGAGGGTGCTCTCGGCCTCGGCGTCAGCCAGATTCAGTTTCGGATCGAAGCCGGTTGCGCCGACTTCCAGGCCACGCAGCGCTTTCTGCATGGATTCCTGGAAGGTGCGCCCGATCGCCATGACCTCACCGACCGACTTCATCTGAGTAGTCAGGCGCGCGTCGGCCTTGGGGAATTTCTCGAAGGCGAAGCGCGGCACCTTGGTCACGACGTAGTCGATGGCCGGCTCGAAAGACGCAGGCGTGCGACCGCCAGTGATGTCGTTCTGCAGTTCGTCGAGGGTGTAACCGACGGCCAGCTTGGCGGCGATCTTGGCGATCGGGAAGCCTGTGGCCTTGGACGCCAGCGCCGAGGAACGCGACACCCGCGGGTTCATCTCAATCACCACCATGCGGCCGGTATCTGGACAAATGCCGAACTGCACGTTGGAGCCACCAGTTTCCACGCCGATCTCGCGCAGTACCGCCAGGGAGGCGTTACGCAGGATCTGGTATTCCTTGTCGGTCAGGGTCTGGGCCGGCGCGACCGTGATCGAGTCGCCAGTGTGCACGCCCATCGGGTCGAAGTTTTCGATGGCGCAGACGATGATGCAGTTGTCCTTCTTGTCGCGGACCACCTCCATCTCGTACTCCTTCCAACCGATCAGCGACTCGTCGATCAGCAGCTCACTGGTCGGTGAAAGGTCCAGGCCGCGGGCGCAGATCTCTTCGAACTCTTCACGGTTATAGGCGATGCCGCCGCCGGTGCCACCCATGGTGAACGACGGGCGAATGATGCAGGGGAAGCCGACCTTGTCGAGCACGCCGTAGGCTTC
>DNMQ01000377.1 GCA_003488145.1 Pseudomonas sp. | reverse complement strand
ATCGCCTTCGTCGGCCCGACGCCCGAGCAGTTGCGGGTGTTCGGCCTCAAGCACACCGCCCGCGCGCTGGCCAAACAGCACGGCGTGCCGATGCTCGAAGGCACCGAGCTTTTGGAGAACGTGAAGGCCGCGCTTAACGCCGCCGAACAGGTCGGCTACCCGGTGATGCTGAAAAGCACCGCCGGCGGCGGCGGCATCGGCATGCGCGTGTGCCGCTCGGCGGCGGAGCTCGCCGAGGCCTTCGACGCGGTCAAGCGCCTGGGGCAGAACAACTTCAGCGACTCGGGCGTGTTCATCGAGAAATACATCGAGCGCGCCCGCCACCTGGAAGTGCAGGTGTTCGGCGACGGCGCCGGCGAAGTCATCGCCCTCGGCGTGCGCGACTGCTCGGTGCAGCGGCGCAACCAGAAGGTGCTGGAGGAAACCCCGGCGCCGAACCTGCCAGCCGGCATGGCCGAGGCGCTGTGCCAGGCGGCAATCACCCTGGCCAAGGCGGTCAGCTACCGCAGCGCCGGTACCGTCGAGTTCGTCTACGACGCCGAAGCCCAGCGTTTCTACTTCCTCGAGGTGAACACCCGCCTGCAGGTCGAGCATGGCGTCACCGAGCAGGTCTGGGGCGTCGATCTGGTGCGCTGGATGATCAAGCTGGCCGCCGGCGACCTACCGCCGCTGGCGGAGCTGGCGAAAACGCTGAAGCCGTCGGGCCATTCGATCCAGGCGCGCCTGTATGCCGAAGACCCGGGCCGGGATTTTCAGCCCAGCCCCGGCCTGCTCACCGCCGTGGATTTTCCCAGGGGCGACGGCAAAGCCCTGCGTATCGACACCTGGGTGGAGGCTGGTTGCGAGATCCCGCCCTATTTCGACCCGATGGTCGCCAAGCTGATCACCTGGGCGCCGGATCGTGAGAGCGCCCGTGTCGCGCTGGATACCGCGCTGGGCGACACCCTGCTCTACGGTGTGGAAACCAACCGGACTTATCTTCGGCAGATCCTCGGCTATGCGCCCTTCGCCGAAGGTCAACCCTGGACCCGCTGCCTGGAAGGCCTGACCTATAGAGCCACTACCTTCGAGGTGATCAGCGCCGGCACCCAGACTACCGTGCAGGACTTTCCCGGCCGCCTGGGGTACTGGGCAGTGGGTGTGCCGCCGTCCGGTCCGATGGACAACCGAGCGCTGCGTATGGGCAATGCCCTGCTCGGCAATTCGGCCGACGCCGCCGGGCTGGAAATCACCATGAGCGGGCCGATCCTGCGCTTCAACACCGAGGCGGTGGTGGCAATTACCGGCTCGCAGATTCCGCTCAAGCTAGATGACGTCGAACAGCCGATGAATACGGCGATCCTGATCAAGGCCGGCAGCACGCTGACCATGGGCACCATCGCCAGCGCCGGCTCGCGGTCGTATCTGTGCGTGCGCGGCGGCCTGCAGGTACCGGACTACTTGGGCAGCAAGAGCACCTTCACTCTCGGCCAGTTCGGCGGCCACGGTGGCCGCGCGTTGCGGGCCGGCGACGTGCTGCACCTCGCCCCGCTCACTGATAGCGCCTGCGGCGCGAGCCTGCCGGCTGCGCTGTGCAGCGCCCTGCCGGCGGTCCGCGAGCTGCGGGTGATCTACGGCCCGCATGGCGCGCCGGAGTATTTCACCGAGGGCTATATCCAGACCTTCTTCGGCACCGACTGGGAAGTGCACTTCAACTCCAGCCGCACCGGCGTGCGCCTGATCGGACCCAAGCCCGAGTGGGTGCGCGAGAGCGGCGGCGAGGCTGGTCTGCACCCGTCGAACATCCACGACAACCCCTACGCCATCGGCGCGGTGGACTTCACTGGCGACATGCCGGTGATCCTCGGCCCGGACGGTCCGAGCCTTGGCGGCTTCGTCTGCCCGGTGACCATAATCGAGGCCGATCTCTGGCAGCTCGGCCAGCTCAAGGCCGGCGACAAGGTGCGCTTCGTGCCGGTGGACGTGGCCAGCGCACGCAAGCTGGCCCAGGCAGCCAACATCGAGTGCGCCCATCTCGCCGCCGCGCCGGTGCCGTGCACGCCGGTGGCCCTGCAATCGCCCATCGTGCTGGATATCGGCGAGGCGGATACGCGCCTGGTGGCGCGCCTCTCCGGCGACACCCACCTCTTGCTGGAAATCGGCCAACCGGAGTTGGACCTGGTGTTGCGCTTCCGTGGCCATGCGCTGATGCAGGCGCTTGAGGCCAAGCAGTTGGATGGCGTCATCGACCTCACTCCCGGCATCCGCTCCCTGCAGGTGCACTACCAGCCGGAAACCCTGGCGCTGCAGACGCTGCTCGACATCGTCGCCGGTGAATGGGACGCGGTGTGCGCCGCCCAGGATCTCAAGGTGCCATCGCGCATCGTCCACCTGCCGCTGTCCTGGGACGACCCGGCCTGCCAGCTGGCGATCGAGAAGTACATGACCACGGTGCGCAAGGACGCGCCCTGGTGCCCGAGCAACCTGGAGTTCATCCGCCGCATCAACGATCTGCCGGACCTCGACGAGGTGTACCGCACGGTATTCGAGGCCAGCTATCTGGTGATGGGCCTGGGTGACGTATACCTCGGCGCGCCGGTGGCCACTCCGCTGGACCCACGGCATCGGCTGGTCACCACCAAGTACAACCCGGCGCGCACCTGGACGGCCGAAAACTCGGTCGGTATTGGTGGTGCCTACATGTGCGTCTACGGCATGGAAGGCCCGGGCGGTTACCAGTTCGTCGGTCGAACTCTGCAGATGTGGAACCGCTACCGCGCGCTCGAGGCGTTCGGCGGCCAGCCCTGGCTGCTGCGTTTTTTCGACCAGATCCGTTTCTACCCGGTCAGCGCCGAGGAGCTGCTGAAGATTCGCCGCGATTTTCCGCTGGGCCGCTACCCGCTGAAGATCGAGGAGACCGAGCTGTGCCTCTCCGACTACCAGGATTTCTTGGTCAAGGAAGCCGAAGGCATCGAGGCCTTCCGCAGCCAGCAGCGCACGGCCTTCGACGCCGAGCGCCAGCGCTGGATCGAATCGGGGCTGGCGCATTTCGAGAGCGAGGAAGTAGCGGCCGATCTCGGTGAAGACACCCCGCTTGGCGCCGGTGAGCACGGCATCGAAAGCCATATCGCCGGCAATCTCTGGCAGGTGTCGGTGGCCGAGGGCGCGCGCGTGGCTGCCGGCGACGTGCTGGTGATCCTTGAGAGCATGAAGATGGAAATTCCGCTCATCGCTCCGGTCGCCGGGGTAGTGAAGGACATCCGTGTGCAACCCGGCTCCCCGGTGCGCGCCGGCCAACGGGTGGTGGTGATCGAGGAGGTTTGAGAACTGTGGTCTTTGCCGACCATTTCCCCCTCACCCTAGCCCTCTCCCTCAAGGAGAGGGGACCGGTTCGGCGCGGGCTCGCGGGTCTGGACATCGACGCAGCTCGCGCATTGCCATGAGCCGCGTAACGAACTCTCAGCGCCTGCGATACGAAAGCAACGCCGGACCACAAGACCGCCAGCAACACCGAATCAACCGCCCCTTTGGGGAGAGGGCTGGGGTGAGGGGAAACGGCCGCCAGCCTGACCTGAATCCCGACCGCCCGAACAGACCAGGCCTGCCACAGAGGAAGCCAACCATGACGACCCATTTCGATCTTCGTCTCGACACGCTGCGCAATGCCTATGAAGCCGGCACCACGACCCCGCGCCAGCTGATCCTCAAACTGCGCGCCAAGGCCGCTGAACTGAACGGCGAGTTCAACGCCTTTATCCACCTGATGAGCGTCGAAGAACTTGAGCCCTACCTGGCCGCACTGGAGAGCAAGACGCCCGCCGAGCTACCGCTCTACGGCATCCCGTTCGCCATCAAGGACAATATCGACCTGACCGGCATCCCCACCACCGCTGCCTGCCCGGCCTTTGCCTATACACCGGAAACCAGCGCCACAATCGTCGAGCAGCTGATCGCCCTCGGTGCCGTGCCGCTGGGTAAGACCAACCTCGACCAGTTCGCCACCGGCCTCAACGGCACCCGCTCGCCCTACGGCGAATGCCGCAACAGCGTGCACCCCGACTACCCCTCCGGTGGCTCCAGCGCCGGCTCGTCGCTGGCCGTGGCGCTGGGGCTGGCAAGCTTCGCCCTCGGCACCGACACCGCCGGTTCCGGCCGCGTGCCGGCCGCGCTGAACAATCTGGTGGGCCTCAAGGCCAGCAAGGGCCTGATCTCCACCGCCGGCGTCGTCCCCGCCTGCCGCACGCTGGACTGCGTGACCTTCTTCACTGCCAGCGCCGCCGAAGCCAGTCAGCTGCTCGCGTTGACCGCCAGACTCGATCCGCGTGACGAATACAGCCGCGCCAACCCGCTGTGGAACGACGGCTCGGCCTTCGGCCAGGTGAAGTCCTTTCGCTTCGGCGTACCGAAGCAGCTCGAGTTCCTCGGCTGCCCGGAAAGTCCGGCGCTGTTCGCCGCCACCATTGAGCAGATAAAAGCCATCGGTGGCGAGCCAGTGGAAGTGGACTTTTCGCCCTTCCTCGAAGCCGCGCGCCTGCTCTACGAAGGCCCCTGGGTCGCCGAACGCTACAGCGTGGCGGGCGAGCTGATCGAGCAGCAGCCCGACGCCGTCCTGCCGGTGATAAAGGCGGTACTGGAAAAGGCACCGGGCACCACCGCCGTGCAACTGTTCGAAGCGCAATACCGCCTGCAGCAGCTGAAGGCCATCTGCGACCGGATCATGGCCGAGGTCGATTGCGTACTGACGCCCGCGTACCCGCGCCCGGTGACGCTCGCCGAGCTTCGCGCCGAACCGGTCAAGCGCAACTCGGACCTGGGCTACTACACTAACTTCATGAACATGCTGGATTACGCCGCCGTGGCTGTACCTGCCGGCGTTATGGAGAACGAGCTGCCCTGGGGCGTGACGCTGTTCGGCCGTGTGTTCACCGATCAGTACCTGCTGAGCCTGGCCGATGCACTGCAACGCCGGACCGGCATGGCCCTGGTGGGCAGCAATGTGATCACAACACCTGTCCCGCAGAATCCGGCGCGCAACGACCGGACGAGAGTGGTGGTCTGCGGCGCGCACCTCGATGGCCTGCCGCTGAACTGGCAACTTCGCCAGCGCGGCGGTCGGCTGCTGGAGGCAACCACCAGCAGCGCGGCGTACAAGCTCTACGCCCTGGCCGGCGGCCCGCTGTTACGCCCGGGGATGGTGCGCGTCGCCGAGGGTGGCGCGGCGATTGCCGTGGAAGTCTGGGACATCCCCAGCAGCGAGCTGGGCTCGTTCCTCACCGGCATCCCCGCGCCGCTGGGCCTGGGCAAGGTGGAGCTAGAAGACGGGCGCTGGGAAACCGGGTTTATCTGCGATGCTTACGGCCTTGACGGCGCCGAGGACATCACTCCTTTCGGCGGCTGGAAGGCTTGGCTGGCGCAGCGGGGTTGAGATAGCGAAGCCACTTATCTGGCTGTACGCGGTATGGAGCGAAACGCAGCCAGTGAGAAATGAATGCGCGGGACTGACCAACAACTATGCATCTGGTACATCCCGCGCAGCGCTCGATAGCGATACAGCGCCTTAACGGCAGCTCCTATAACGCCGGTCAGGTAGCCATCTCGGGCCAGGGTGCGCTCATCCAGTCCTCACGCTAGTCTTCGTCGCTGCTGCTGCGCCTCGGCAAAGCCTCGTCCAGCGCTGACCCACCCTCTCGCAACACGACTTGATGAACCCCCGGACCAGGCAGCGCGATCCCCGAAGCGCGCAGTGCCTCAATCAGGTTTGCCCGCACACGCGAGGCGGTGAGCATGAAGTCCGACCGGCGCGAGTCGCACCAGAATTGCACCTGAAAGGCGAGCTCGCTCTGGCCCATCTCGCGTATCGCCACTGTGGGTGGTGGCTCGGCGATGACTCCTTCAGCACGCCGGGCTGCCTCCTTGAGCACGCTCATTACCTGTGGCAGATCGACTTCGTAGCCGAGGTAGCAGATCACCTGACCACGGCGCACCGGCGCAGCGGTGTTGTTGGTGACCCGCGAGGTAAAGGTTTCCGCATTCGGCACCAGGACCCGGCGTCCGTCGTAGGTGCGGATCTGCGTGGCACGCAGTTCGATGCGCTCCACGCTGCCCTCGGTGTCGCCGATGATGATCTGGTCGCCGAGCTGGAACGGCCGCAAGGTAAGGATCAGCAGGCCGCTGACAAAGTTGGAAAGGATGTCCTTGAGGGCGAAGCCGAGCGCCAGGCTGGTCAGCCCGAGGCCTGTGGTGAGCGTCCCGGGTTCGAGGCCAAAGGCGGTGGCAGCGACGATCAGGCCCAGCAGCCAGACGGTGTAGTAACTGACCTGCTTGATCAGGTTCTCCACCGTCCGATCGCGTATCAGCCGATGAGAGATCATCCGGACCCCTGCCCGCACACTCGCAGCCAATGCCCAGAACACGCCGATCACCAGAAGCGCCGCCAGTGCCCGCGGTACGATGCTGATGGCCGCTTCCAGCAACCGGGCGAAGGCGGTATCGACGCTCGCGCGTACGTCGGTCACGAAGCGCGCTCGCTCCGACGTCCGCCGTGTGCTGGCCTGCGCCAGCGCAGTTTCGAGAACCGACGCCCACTCGCGCGCCTGCGCCTCAAGCGCCCGGCCGTTGGCTTGGGCATCCTCCTCAGTGACCTGCATCAGGATGCGCCCAGCCATGGTGATCTGGCGCGCCTCGGCATCTTCCCCGGCCGGCGCGATGCGCGCCCTGCTGATGCCCTGCGGGGTTTCCAACACCGTCAGCAATTGCCGCTCTATCTGCCGAGCCCGCAGGCGCGCCTCCAACTCCTCGGTTCCGCCAAGACGAAACAGTGCACGGCCATCGAGCCGCACCGTCGCCAAGCCATCATCCACCTGCGCCATTGCCGGCAATGGCAAGGACAACACGAGCAGCGCCATTAGCAGGGCCAGCGGCAAACGCATCAGTCGAGTCATGGGAGGAGATGTTGCGAGAAGAGCGCAGCCCTGGGCCGACCGATGTGCAATCTGCGACCCAGGGTGCGTCCGCGGTTTATCAGAAGATCAGCGCGAACAGGCCGATCACGACGATCAGGCCGATCAGAAAGATGATGCCAATGGTGCTACCTAGAAACTTCAGCATGTGATGGCTCCCGTTCTTCGTGAGTTCATCAGTTCCGACTGGCAGGTACCTCCATCGTTCAAGGTTTTCGCCGACCAGTACATCTCGCGACTCTATCCCGATCATCATTAAGACGCGCCGCAGCACCATTCGGGAGCGCCCTTTCAGAAATTGACCTGCATCCGAGCATGCCCGCCGCTCAACAAAAAGCCTCGTACCGCACCGCACGCGCCGTACCACGCGGGCTTGCCGAGCTTGCACGGCAACTGGCACGCAACCTGCTCTATCCCAAGTGAACGGGATGAGTCGCCACCGGCACTCATGACGCTTGGCACAAACACAGGAGCAGCTTCAAGGAGAACTAGGGT
>DNMQ01000380.1 GCA_003488145.1 Pseudomonas sp. | reverse complement strand
CGTAAGGCAGCCGGTAAGCAAGGCACCGGGCGACCGCATGGCGGTGGGCGCGATCCATGGCGCGGGCAGGCTGCTGGTGCGGACGACGGCGCTCGGTGGCTAGACCGTGCTGGCGCGGATCATCCGCCTGGTGGAAGACGCCCAGGCAGCCCAGGCGCCGATCCAGAAGCTGGTGGACAAGGTCAGTCAGGTGTTCGTCCCCGCTGTACTGGTGATCGCCGTTTTCACCCTGATCGGCTGGCTGCTGACTGGCGCCCCGGTCGAGGTCGCGCTGATCAACGCCGTCGCCGTGCTGGTCATCGCCTGCCCCTGCGCCCTGGGTCTGGCCACGCCGGCGGCGATAATGGCCGGCACCGGCGTGGCGGCGCGCCATGGCATCCTGATCAAGGACGCCGAGTCGCTGGAAGTCGCCCATGCGGTCACGGCCGTGGCCTTCGACAAGACCGGCACGCTCACCTCGGGCAAGCCGCAGATCATCCACCTGCATGCCGTGGACGGCGACGAAGCGCGGATACTGCGCCTGGCCGGCGCCCTGCAGCGGGGCAGCGAACACCCGCTGGCGCGCGCCGTGCTGGAGCGCTGCGAAGCCGACGGCATCGCCGTGCCGGATGTACAGAAGAGCCAGGCCCTGAGCGGTCGCGGCATTGCCGGCACGCTGGACGGCCAGCAGCTGGCGCTGGGCAACCGGCGCATGCTCGAAGAGTACGGCCTGCAGCCGGGTGAGCTGCTGGAAACCGCCCAGCGCTGGGAAGCCGAGGGTCGCACCCTCTCCTGGCTGGTGGAGCATGCGCCCGAGCCGCGTATCCTCGGCCTGTTCGCTTTTGGTGACAGCCTCAAGGACGGCGCCGCAGCAGCGATTGCCGGGCTCGCGGCGCGGCATATCCGCAGCCACCTGATCACCGGCGACAACCGTGGCAGCGCGCGGGTGGTGGCCGAAGCGCTGCACATCGATGATGTGCATGCCGAGGTGCTGCCAGCGGACAAGGCCGCCACCGTGGCGGAGCTGAAGAAAGGCGGCGCCGTGGTGGCGATGGTCGGCGACGGCATCAACGATGCCCCGGCCTTGGCCGCAGCGGACGTCGGCATCGCCATGGGTGGCGGTACCGATGTGGCCATGCACGCCGCCGGTATCACCCTGATGCGCGGCGATCCGCGGCTGGTACCGGCGGCGCTGGAAATCAGCCGGCGCACCTACCGCAAGATCCAGCAGAACCTGTTCTGGGCCTTCATCTACAACCTGGTGGGCATTCCGCTCGCCGCCTTCGGCTTTCTCAGCCCGGTGGTGGCTGGCGCGGCGATGGCCCTGTCGAGCGTCAGCGTGGTGAGCAACGCCCTGCTGCTGCGTTCCTGGAAGCCGGAAGAATGATCGGGAGCACACCATGAACATTGGTCAGGCAGCCAAGCACAGTGGCCTCACGGCGAAGATGATCCGCTACTACGAATCCATCGGCCTGCTCACGCCGGCCGGGCGTGGCGCCAATGGCTATCGCCACTACAACGAGCGCGACCTGCATCAGCTGGCCTTCATCCGCCGCGCCCGTGACCTGGGTTTCTCGCTGGAGGAGGTCGGCAAGCTGCTGGCGCTGTGGCAGGACCGTCAGCGCGCCAGCGCCGACGTGAAAGCCCTGGCCGGCGCGCACATCGACGAGCTGAACCGCAAGATCGCCGAGCTGGTCGGCCTGCGCGACACCCTGCAGGAGCTGGTCGACCACTGCCAGGGCGATGATCGCCCGGACTGCCCGATCCTGCAGGGCATCGAAAGCGGCTGCTGCAGCGCCCCGTCATCCCGCCCCTCCCCAATCACTGCGCCTGGCAAAGGCTGATGCCAACGCGGGCAGCCCCGGCCCGCGCCCCCTGCTCCGGCGTTCGCTGCGACCATTCCTCGATTTACATTCAAGTTCGTACGCTCGCGGCCGAAAGAGGGCCCGAAGACACCCGCGGGCCGCCGGCAAGGCACCCGCTCGGATCGAACTATTCATCTGATTGGAATGACATGAACAACTGGTTTGCAAACATCGGCGTCAGCAGGAAGCTCGCACTGGGCTTCGGTGCCGTGCTGGTCTTGACCCTAATCCTCGCCTGGAACGGCTGGGGCAGCCTCGGCAGTGTCATCCAGCGCAGCGGCTGGATGACCGAAATCTCATTGCTGAACAAGACGCTGACCGACCTGCGTATCGCCCGCCTGCAATTCATGCTGGCCAATGGTGACAACGAATCCACCGAGCGTCTGGACAAGAACCTGGGCATCTACCTCGCCCAGCAGACCAAGCTGCTGGAGACCTTCAAGAACCCGGTCAACGTCGCCCAGCTCAAGGAGCAGGCCGGCTACAACGCGCAGTATCAGAATTCGCTGAACGACATGCGCAAGGCCTATGCCCAGGCCAACGCCTCGCGGCAGATCATCGACCAGGCCGCAGGCCGTCTGAGCGAGCTGATGGCTGGCGTGAACCGTCAGGTGCTGCAGCTCTCGGACTATGACGAGGGCCGTTTCGCACAATTCCAGGCGATCACCCAGATCGAAGACGACGTGCAGCGTGCGCAGTACCTGCTGCGCGTCTACATGAGCAGCCCGGGTGCCGAGGCGGCGAAGGCGATCTACGCCCAGCTCGACGCCGCGCAGGCCACCCTCGGCCGTCATGCCGCCGCACTGGACGCCAACAGCGGCGCGGCGCTGCAGCAGATGCGCACGGTGCTCGGCGAGTACCGCAGCGCCATCGAGGCGCTGGAGAAGGCCACCCAGGCAATCGCCAAGGCGCGCCAGGAGATGACCGACCAGCAGAAGGAAATCGTCCGCATCAGCGATTCGCTCTACCAGTTCCAGCTCGACCAGCTCGACGTGGAAAGCGCCGCGGCACGCACGCGCCTGATCGTCAGCGCACTGCTGGCTCTGGTGCTGGGCATGCTGGCCGCCTGGCTGATCACCCGGCAGATCATCCTGCCGCTGCGTGCCACCCTGGCCGACGTCGAGCGCATCGCCTCCGGCGACCTCAGCGCCACCGCGCAGATTCAGCGCCGCGACGAGCTGGGCGTGCTGCAGCGCGGCATCCAGCAGATGGGCTCGACCCTGCGCGAGCTGATCGGCGGCATCCGCGATGGTGTCAGTCAGATCAGCGCCGCCGCCGAGGAGCTCTCGGCCGTCACCCAGCAGACCAGCGCCGGCGTGAACAGCCAGAAGGAAGAAACCGACCAGGTCGCCACCGCCATGCACGAGATGTCGGCGACCGTTCAGGAAGTGGCGCGCAATGCCGAGCAGGCCGCGCTGGCCGCCACCGAGGCGGACGGCGAAGCCCGCGAAGGCGATCGCGTGGTCACCGAGGTGGTCACCCAGATCGAACGCATGGCCAACGCCGTGGTGCGCTCCACCGAGGCGATGAAGGCACTGCAGGAAGAGAGCGACAAAATCGGCAGTGTGATGAACGTGATTCGGGCGGTGGCCGAGCAGACCAACCTGCTGGCGCTCAACGCCGCCATCGAGGCCGCCCGTGCCGGCGAGGCCGGACGCGGATTCGCCGTGGTCGCCGACGAGGTCCGCGGCCTGGCGCAGCGTACGCAGAAGTCCACTGAGGAAATCGAAGGGCTGGTCGCCGCGTTACAGAACGGCACCCAGCAGGTTGCCTCGATCATGCACACCAGCCGCGACCTGACCGACAGCGGCGTCGAGCTGGCGCGCCGGGCCGGTGCATCACTGGGCAGCATCACCCGCACCGTGTCCAACATCCAGGCGATGAACCAGCAGATCGCAGCGGCCGCCGAGGAGCAGAGCGCGGTGGCCGAGGAGATCAGCCGCAGCGTGGTGAATGTGCGCGATGTGTCGGAACAGACCGCCGCCGCCAGCGAGGAAACCGCGGCGTCGAGCACCGAGCTGGCACGTCTGGGCGGTCAGTTGCAGTCGATGGTGAGCCGCTTCCGGCTCTGACGGAACCTCGCGAGGCAGGCCCTGCCTCGCGGGGTGGAAGGCTCAGCTGGCCTGGGATTGCAGGTAGTTCTGCAGACCGATGCGGTCGATCAGGCCGAGCTGCTGCTCGAGCCAGTAGGCGTGATCTTCCTCGGTGTCGTGCAGCTGCAGCGCCAGCATGTCGCGGGTCGGGTAGTCGCCGTGCTGTTCGGCCAGGGCGATGCCCTGGGCCAGCGCGGCGCGCACCTTGTACTCCAGCGCCAGGTCGTTGCGCAGCATGTCCGGCACGGTGTGCCCCGGATTGATCGGCTCCGGCGTCATGTCCGGGGTGCCTTCGAGAAAGAGGATGCGCTGCAACAGTGCATCGGCGTGCTGCGTCTCCTCCTCCATCTCGTGATTGATGCGCTCGTAGAGCTTGCTGAAGCCCCAGTCGGCGTACATCCGCGAATGCAGGAAATACTGNNACAGCGGGCAAGCATCCCCGCTGAGTTCACGACGGTCAAGCGCTGCAGAGCCGCAGCAGCGCACCCTTGAGTGTGGCAGAGCCTCGGCAGAAGTCGACCGCCCGGTCACCTCACTTCTACGAACATCGCCAGCGAACTCCTGCGCAGACGCGGGGCTCTACTGTCAGTCCCAACGGGTGCCCGTACGCCCGCAACGCCGATCAGACAGGAGCCACGATGACGTCAACGCGAGCATTCCCAGCGTCCCGTGCCTGGTTGAGGATCATCGTCTGTGCGCTGCCGCTGCTCGGTGGTTGTTCCTCGGAGGCCGAGCCGGCACCCGAGCCGCCAAGGGTGGCGCTGGTCGAACCGTTGCAGGCGGCCGAGCCGAAAGCCGAGGCACTGCGCTTCTCCGGCGTGGTGCAGAGCGTGACGTCCACGCAGCTGTCGTTCGAGGTGGCCGGGCGTATCGAGCGCATCCTGGTCGACGAAGGTACGCGGGTGCGCCGCGGGCAACCGCTGGCACAGCTGGATCGCACCGACTACCGCCTGCAGCTGCGCGAAGCCGAGGCGCGCCTGCGTCAACTGGAGGCGGATCTGGCACGCAAGCGCACCCTCCTCGCCGAAGGCATCCTCGCCCCCGCCGCAATCGAAGCGCTGCAAGCCAACACCGTGGCCGCACGGGTGGCGCGCGACAGCGCCCAGCGCGACCTCGATCACAGCACGCTGAACGCGCCGTTCGACGGTGTAGTGGCGCGCCGCCTGGCCGAGCCGGACATGGTGGTCGCGGTGGGCACGCCGGTCTTCGAAATGCAGGACAACCGCCATATCGAAGTCAGCGTTGATCTACCGGAAACCGCCGCCCTGAGCATTCCGCTCGGCGCCGGTCTGCAGGCCGAAGGCGAGCTGGTGATTGCCGATGTGCGCCTGCCGCTGCGCTACAAGGAGCACAGCACGCAGCCGCGTGAAGGCGCGCGCACCTACCGCCTGGTGCTGCAGGGCGAGCCGCCGGAGGATTACAACCTGCTGCCGGGCATGGCCATGCGCGTCAGCATCGAACGTCCGGCGCAGCCGCAGACGACCCGCGACGCCTTCCGCCTGCCGCTGTCGGCGTTGCAGACAGGCAGCGACGGCCAGCATTTCATCTGGCAGGCGGACGATGGCCGCGCGCGGCGGCTGGCCGTGGACCTGCAGCAGGTTGAAGGCGATCAGGCACTGATCCGTGGCGAGCGCCTGCAGGCGCAGCTGCCGATCATCGTCGCTGGCGGCAGCAAGCTGCACGACGATCAACCGATCGAAGCGAAGGAGCGGAACTGAGCCGATGGATTTCGCCCGCTACGCCATCACCCGCCAGGTCAACATCTGGATTCTGATACTGATCTGCCTGCTCGGCGGCACCCTCGCCTTCTTCGAGATCGGCCGCCTGGAAGACCCGGAATTCACCATCAAGCAGGCTATCGTCAACGTGCAATATCCCGGCGCCACGGCGCTGGAGGTCGAACAGCAGGTGACCGAGCCTCTGGAGAGCGCGATCCAGCAGATGTCGCAGATCAAGGAGCTCCGCTCGCGCTCGATGCCGGGCATCGCCGAGATTCGCGTGGAGATGCAGGACCGCTACGACGGCGATGCGCTGCCGCAGATCTGGGACGAGCTGCGCAACAAGATCGACGATGCCCAGGGCGACCTGCCGCCGGGGATCGAACCGCCGCAGGTCAACGATGATTTCGGCGACGTCTACGGCATTTTCTATGCGCTGACCGGCGACGGCCTGACGCTAAAGGAGCTGCACGAAACGGCCAAGGATCTGCGCCGCGCGCTGGTAGCCGCCGACGGTGTCGGCAAGGTCGAGATCGCCGGCGTGCAGGAAGAGCGCATCCTCGTGGAGGTCGACCAGGCGCAGCTGGCCGCGATGGGCATCGCCCCCGACGAGATCGCCGCGGCACTGGCCGACACCGACGCCGCGGTGGATGCCGGTGGCGTCAATGCCGGCGACTTCTTTGTGCGCCTGCGCCCGAGCGGTGCCTTCGATTCTCTCGACGAGTTGCGTGCACTGCCGGTCGGCCAAGGGCCACAACGGGTCGAACTGGGCGCCATCGCCAAGCTATCGCGAGAATACGCCGAGCGGCCACAACAGATCATTCGCCACAACGGCCAGCAGGCGCTGACGCTCGGCATCAGCGGGGTATCCGGGGCGAATATCGTCGAGGTCGGGCATAGCGTCGAAGCTGTCCTGCAGGCCAACGAGCACCGTATGCCGCTGGGCGCCGACCTGCATCCGCTGTATGAACAGCACCAGATCGTCGACGAGTCGGTGAACAGTTTCGCGCTCAACGTGTTCCTCTCGGTGGCCATCGTGGTCGGCGTGCTGTGCATNNCAGCGCCAGGGCAAGAGCATTCTCGAAGCCTCGCAGCAAACGCTGCAGCAAACGCAATGGCCGCTGCTTGGGGCGACCATCATCGGCATTCTCGCCTTCGCCGGGATCGGCCTGTCCCAGGACACCACCGGCGAATTCCTTTTCTCGCTGTTCTTTGTCATTGCCGTGTCGCTGCTGCTCAGCTGGTTGCTGGCCCTGCTGCTGGTACCGCTGTTCGGCCATTACCTGCTGCGCAATGCCGGCACCGACGAGGACCCCGATGCGGCCTACAACGGCCCTTGGTACAACCGTTATCGGCGCCTGGCCGGTGGCGTGCTGCATCGGCCCTGGCTGACCATCGGCGTGCTGCTGGTGCTGACGGTGGTCAGTGCCGTGATCTTCACCCGCCTGCCGCAGAGCTTCTTTCCGCCGTCAAGTACGCCGTTGTTCTACGTCAACCTGTTCCTGCCCCAGGGCACGCATATCCGCGATACCGCGCGCACCGCGACTGACGTCGAGGAGTACCTGGCGGAGATGGAGGGTGTCAGCGGCGTGTCCAGCTTCATCGGCGCCGGGGCCTCGCGCTTCATGCTCACTTACATGCCGGAGCAGCCGAATTCATCGCTGATGCACTTTCTCGTGCGCACCGAGGATGCGGATTTGATTGACGACCTGGTGCGGCAGATCAACCAGGAGTTGCCGCAGCGCTACCCATCGGCTGACGTCACGGCCGCTCAGTTCATGTTCGGTCCCAATGCCGAGGCCAAGCTGGAGGCGCGCATCAGCGGCCCGGATATCGACGTGCTACGGAGAATATCTGCCGAGGGTCGCAAGCGGTTACAGGATGAGGGCAAGGTATTCAACGTGCGCGACGACTGGCGCCAGCCGGTGCTGGTGCTGCGCCCGCAACTGGCACTGGATCGTCTTGCAGACGCCGGTCTGACCCGCCAGGCCGTGGCCCGCGCGCTCGCAGCCGGCAGCGAGGGCCAGCGGGTCAGTCTGCTGCGCGAGCGCGACGAACTGATCCCAGTGCTGCTGCGCGCCGCGCCCGACGACCGCATCGGCAGTGACAACCTGCTGCAGCGGCTGATCTGGAGCCCAGCGGGCAACGGCTACGTGCCGCTGGCGCAGGTCGCCGACGGCATCGAGCCGACCAGCGAGGACAGCATCATCGTGCGCTGCGACCGCGAGCGCACCATCTCCATTCGCGCCGAGCCGCGGGATGGCGAGAACACCAACGAGGCGCACGAGCGCATTCGTCCGCTGATCGAGGGCATCGAACTGCCGGTCAACTACAGCCTGAAATGGGGCGGCGACTACGAACAGTCATCCGATGCCCAGCAGGCGTTGGCCAGTACGCTGGCGGTGCCCTACCTGGCGATGGTGCTGGTCACCGTGCTGCTGTTCGCCAGGGTGCGCCAGCCGCTGATGATCTGGCTGGTGGTACCCATGGCGATCTGCGGCGTGAGCTTCGGCCTGTTGCTCACCGGCCAGGCCTTCGGCTTCATGGCGCTGCTCGGCCTGCTCAGCCTCACCGGCATGCTGATCAAGAACGCCGTGGTGCTGGTGGACGAGATCGACCGGCAGATCGATGACGAAGTGCCACGCCTGACCGCCATCATCGAGGCCTCGGCGTCACGCCTGCGCCCGGTGATGATGGCTGCTGGCACTACGGTGCTGGGCATGGTGCCGCTGCTGTTCGACCCGTTCTTCGCCAACATGGCGGTTACCATCATGGGCGGCCTGGGCTTCGCCACGCTGCTGACCCTACTTGCGGTGCCATGTCTGTACCTGCTGTTCATGAAAGTGCGACCGGAGGAAACCGCATGACTGCCAAGGCCCTGGCCGCTCCGCTGCTGCTCGCCCTGGCCCTGAGCGCCTGCTCCAGCGCACC
>DNMQ01000378.1 GCA_003488145.1 Pseudomonas sp. | reverse complement strand
ACAATCAGTACAAGCTGACCGTGAACGACGAAAGCGACAAGGAGCGCCTCAACCAGGGCGGGCTGTACTACAACTTCGGCAACAAGATGACCGGACAGGAAGGCTTCATCTACCAGGCCGGAATCGAAGGTCAGTACCGTGAAAAAGACGATGTGGAGTATCTGTCCGCTCGCGCCGATCTCGACTTGGGCCTGCGCGCAGCCCTGAGTACCAACAACTATGTCGACCTGATTGTCGGCGGCGGCTACGACTGGGGACGCATCGAGCAGGATGACGTGCGCGTCGGCATCTTCGAGGAAGACGTCAAGCTGACCACCCGCTCGCCATTCGCCAAGGCAGGTATCGGCTACAACTACCTGACGCCCGACTACACCGTGCGCCTTGAAGTGGGCGCCCGCTATTCCATCGAAGCGGACAGCAAGCTGAAGGTTGGCGGCGAAAGCGACACCGTCGACCTCAAGGACAAGGTCAACCCCTACGGTGAGCTGAGCGTGCTGTGGAACAAGGGCATCAACAACATGCCAATCAGCACCAGCCTGTACTACACCCAGACCCGCTACGAGATCGACAGTGACAGCGAGTTCGCCGAAAACAGCAAGCTCAAGCAGGAACAGGTCGGTTTGAAGGTCGGCCTGGCATTCTGAGTCGCTGAAGTTGCCGGCCTGTCATGAACGGACCGGTGAGCGGCCCGCGCGGCTACTCACCCCCCACGGCGAAGTTCGGCAGGCTGTTGACCGGCTGGGAGAAGTCGAAGGGAATCGACTCGATCGCCAGGCCGACGTTACGCTGCACCACGAAGTGCAGGTGCGGCCCGGTGCTGTTGCCGGTATTGCCGGAACGCGCGATACGCGTACCACTCTCGACGCGCTGTCCCTCGCGCACCGCTACCGACCCTTTCATCAGGTGCAGGTAGACGCCCATGGTGCCGTCGTCATGCATGATGCGCACGAAGTTGCCGGCCGGGTTGTTGCCCCGCCCGCTCTGCTCGTTCTCGATCTTCACCACCATGCCGCCGCGCGCGGAGACGATGGGCGTGCCTTCGGGCATGGCGATGTCGACCGCATAGCGGCCCTTGGGCGTGAAATGGCTGTACTGGCCGTTGGCGCCCTGGGTCAGGCGGAACGGACCGCCGCGCCATGGCAGCGGATACTTGTAAGGTTTGGGCAGCAGGCGCGGATCGCCCAGGGCATGGCGAAGCTTGGGCGTGTACTTGAGTGGCTTGCTGGCATCGCGCGGGGCCAGCGTGGCCAGACGAATCTGACTGCGCGGCGGCAATACCCAGCGAATCGGCCTGGCCGGTGCCCCGACGGCATTGACGACGTTTTCCAGCTTCAGCTCGATATCGACCGGCGCGAACAGGTCGTTACGCACCAGCAGCGTCTCGCCCGCCGCGTGCTTGCGGGTTTCCAGTTTGACCTGGGTGTCGAGCTTTTCCACCATGCGGTCACTGAAGACGAAAACCTGCGCGCCAGGCGCAGCCTGGTCGCTGTAGGTCACGACCCCATTGGCGTCGGTGTATTTGTAGATGGTCAGGGCCAGCGCCGGCGTAGCCAGCAGCGGCAGCCCGAGCAACAGAAGAATGCGCCCCAGCATAACGGCAGTTCTAGTGGTTATAGTGTTGGAGCGGGAAGACTAGCAGTGCCGGCGGACCTGTGCGAGCCACCGACCGTCGGGGTGTGATGCTCGTCAGTTTGTCTGCGCGGCCAGGCGCCGAACGGTCGCCTGGCCGGGTCGAATCAGGCGCCTGGGACGAAGTGCCGCTGCGCGGTACCACGGGCGATCAGGCGCGACAGGTAGTCCATCTTCTGCGGATCGCGATCAACGAAGCGGAACGACAGCTGCAGCCACTCGCTGTCGGGCTTGGGTTCGAACGCGGCGACGGCATGCAGGTAGCCATTGAGACGGGCGACCTCACCGCCCTCGCCCTGCTCGAGATCGAGCACGGCGCTTTCCAGCACCTGCGGCAACTGCTCGCCGCGTTTGACCACCAGCAGCGCTTCCTTGAGGCTCAGCGCCTTGATCACGCAGGCGACACTGCCGTTGGCCAGGCGCAGCTGGCCCTGCCCGCGACCGGACGCAGCACCGGCTGGTGCGCTGGCAGGCGCTGCACTGGGCTGAATCAGCGGCGAGGCCTTGGCTTCGACGGCTGGAGCGGCGGGTCGTACCACCTCGGCCTTGCCGCCCGTCAGCGCGGCCAGCGAGTCGTTGGCCATGCCGGTCGCCAGAGTTCGCGCCGGCGCGCTGGCGGCCAGGGCATCCAGCTTGCCGGCGCGGCCGAGGGCCTTGCGTACCTTGCTGGTGAGCTGTTCGTTGGAAAACGGCTTGCCGATGAAATCCGAAACGCCGGCCTGAATGGCCTGTACCACGTTCTCCTTGTCGCCACGGCTGGTGACCATGATGAACGGCGTGGTCTTCAGCGCATCCTGCGTGCGGCACCAGGTCAGCAGCTCCAGACCTGACATCTCCGGCATTTCCCAATCACAGAGGATCAG
The DNA here is from genome assembly GCA_003488145.1 of Pseudomonas sp. GTDB lineage: Bacteria > Pseudomonadota > Gammaproteobacteria > Pseudomonadales > Pseudomonadaceae > Stutzerimonas. Next base: position 3,655 of record DNMQ01000378.1, on the reverse strand, counting down.
GTCGAAGCGCTCACGGCTGAGCATTTGCTGGGCCTTGCGCCCGTTGACCGCATCCTCGATGCGAATGCCGGGAAAGTGACTACGGAGCGCCTTCTTCACCAGATCCCTGATAAAGGGCGCGTCATCCACCACCAACACACTGACCTTGCTCATCCTTCACTCCTGCTCGAATGCCGGCAAGCATAGCCGCAGGATCGGATCGACAAAAGCACGAGTGGCCATTGCCCGTGAAGTTGTTGCGCCCGATCAACCCAGCGACGCGGGTCATGGGCGGGACATGCCCCCGCGGCCACGGCATACTTGCGCCTTTCGCCAGCTTCGCGAGGCCGCCCATGCTTCAGCACAATCGGGTTCAGCACATTCTTGTCGCCCACGATCTCAGCCCGGACGCCGATCTCGCGCTGCAACGTGCCGCCGGCCTGGCGCGCCATACCGGTGCTCGCATCAGCCTGCTTTACGTACTCGACGAGCGCGACGCCGGGAGCGACGAACAGCAGGCACGCGCACTCCTGCAGCAACGCCTGCGGGAGAACGGGCTGGGTCAGCTCGAACCCTGGATTCGCCGCGGGCAGCCGGTGGAGGAGATCCTCACCCAGGCCGAGGGTCTGGAGGCCGATCTGCTGGTGCTGGGCCGCCATCACAAGGGGTCAATCCAGGGATTCGCCGGCACCACGCTGGAGCGCATCATGCTGGAAAGCCGGGCACCGCTGTTGCTGGCTATCACCCCGGCGGACGCCCCGTATCATCGCGCCGTGGCTGCGCTGGATTTCTCCCGCTGCGCCACGCGCGCCATGCACTGCGCCTGGGAGTTGCTGGGCGAAGGTGCCGAGCTGCACGCTCTGCACATCGACGAGATGGCCGAAGTACACGGCCCCGATTACGAAGGTCTGTCGCTGCAGCAGGAGCTGTTCGACCAGCTGATCGAAGATATCCAGCCGCAGCTGCCGGATACCGGCGCGCTGCTGAGCTACAGCCTGCATCAGGGCGAGCGCAACAATTGCATGGACGAGGCGCTGCGCGACCTGCAACCGCAGCTGCTGGCCCTTGGCAGTCACAGCCGCGGTGAACTGAGCAGCGCTCTGCTTGGCAGCCTCGCCCGGCAGTTTATCGACAACCCGCCCTGCGACATCCTGATCGCGCGCTGAAGCGTGTCTCTGCCCGCCTGCGCCCGACGGCGCAGGTGCATGCAAGCACAGCATCACTGATCGGCACGCCACCATCAGGTTGCGTCCTTGCAAACCCCTGCTACGTTTAGAGCCAGAACAACAATAAGAAGAAGACGCCCATGAGCCTCGCTTCGACTCGTTTCTGGTCCCGCTTTCCAGCTCTCATCTCTGCGACTTTCCACGACGACGTGATGCCCCGCGCACGAGTGCGTTCGCCGTGCGTGCATCAATGCCTGGCCGCTGCATTCAGCCCGCCGGCGATCCACGGCATTGCGCGCCTGACCGTCTGCCCAGCTTTCCCCTAACCCGCCCATACGGACCGCTTCGCATGGGGCGACCCGTATGCCGAGCAAACCGTGCAAGGAGATACGCATGAAGCTTTCAGCAATCGCAGTGGCAACCCTGACGGCAGTGGCCGCGGTACCCGCCTCGGCCGAGATTTCCGACGGCAAGGTGAAGATCGGCATCCTCAACGACCAGTCCGGCGTGTATGCCGATTTCGGCGGCAAGTGGTCGTTCGAGGCAGCGAAGATGGCTGCAGAGGACTTTGGCGGCAAGGTACTCGACGCCCCCATCGAGATCGTCACCGCCGATCACCAGAACAAGCCGGACATCGCCTCCAACATCTCGCGGCAGTGGTACGACCGCGAGCAGGTCGACTCGATCATGGAGCTGACCACGTCCTCGGTGGCGCTGGCGGTACAGGGCATTTCCAAGAGCAAGAAGAAGATCAACCTGGTGACCGGCGCCGCCACCACGGAGCTGACCGGCAAGCAGTGCTCACCCTATGGCTTCCACTGGGCCTATGACACCCATGCGCTGGCGGTCGGCACTGGCGGCGCACTGGTTTCCCAGGGTGGCGACAGCTGGTATTTCCTCACCGCCGACTACGCCTTCGGCTACTCGCTGGAAGAGCAGACCGGCAAGTTCGTCAAATCCAAGGGCGGAGAAATCAAGGGCGCGGTACGCCATCCGCTGGCGAGCACCGATTACTCGTCGTTCCTGCTGCAGGCGCAGTCCTCCGGGGCCAAGGTCATCGGCCTGGCCAACGCCGGCCTAGACACCGCCAACAGCATCAAGCAGGCCGCCGAGTTCGGCATCGTCGCCGGCGGCCAGCGCCTCGCCGCGCTGCTCTTCACCCTCGCCGAAGTGCACGGTCTGGGCCTCGACGCCGCCCAGGGCCTGACCCTGACCGAAAGTTTCTACTGGGACCGCGACGACAAATCCCGCGAGTTCGGCGAACGCTTCTTCAAGCGCACCGGCCGTATGCCGAACATGGTCCACGCCGGCACCTACTCCGGCGTCATGCAGTACCTCAAGGCGATCGAGAAGGCCGGCACCGACGCCACCGAGCCGGTCGCCAAGGCGATGCACGAGATGCCGGTGGACGATGTCTTCGCGCGCAACGCCAAGGTCGGCGCCAACGGCCGGCTGATCAGCGACGTCTACCTGATGGAGGTGAAGAAGCCCGAAGAGAGCAAGCGCGAGTGGGACTACTACAAGGTGCTGGCCACCGTGCCGGGCGACGAGGCCTACATCAAGCCGGCCGAGAGTGGCTGCGACCTGGTCGGGCAGTGAGCATGGCTGCAGCGCAAAGCCTAAACGCCGGCGGACCGACCGCCGGCACAGCCACGGACGCGCCGGTCATGCTCTCGGCGCGAGGTCTACGCAAGGAGTTCGGCGGCTTCGTCGCCGTCAACAACGTCGACCTGGACGTGCGCCATGCACAGGTGCACGCCCTGATCGGCCCCAATGGCGCCGGCAAGACCACGGTGTTCAACCTGCTGACCAAGTTCCTGCAGCCCACCAGCGGCACCATCCGCCTGCTCGACCAGGACATCACCCGCACCGACCCGGCCAAGGTGGCGCGCATGGGGCTGGTTCGCTCGTTCCAGATCTCGGCGGTATTCCCGCACCTTAGCGTGCTGGACAACGTGCGCGTTGCCCTGCAGCGGCCGGGCGGGCTGGCCACGCAGTTCTGGCTGCCGATGCGCTCGCTCAACCGCCTCAACGAGCGCGCCATGCAGCTGATCGAGTCGGTCGGCCTGGCCGACAAGCGCAACGAGCTGGCGGCTGATCTCTCCTACGGTCGCAAACGCGTACTGGAGATCGCCACCACCCTGGCGCTGGAGCCCAAGGTGCTGCTGCTGGACGAACCCATGGCCGGCATGGGCCACGAAGACGTACACGTGGTCGCCGAGATCATCCGCGAGGTGGCCACCCAGCGCGCGGTGCTGATGGTCGAGCACAACCTTAAGGTGGTCGCTGACCTCTGCCATCAGGTGACCGTGCTGCAGCGCGGCGAAATCCTCACTTCCGGCGACTACCGCACGGTCAGCCAGGACGAGCGCGTGCGCGTGGCCTACATGGGGACCGACGATGACTGAACCCTTGCTCAGCGTGCGCGACCTCAACGCCTGGTATGGCGAAAGCCATGCCCTGCACGGTATCGACCTCGACGTGCACCAGGGCGAGACGGTGACCCTGCT
>DNMQ01000379.1 GCA_003488145.1 Pseudomonas sp. | reverse complement strand
GGAGCTGTCCAGTCCCATCGCTGCTTGCCGGCTTCGGCGGCGAGTTCTTCCACGGCCTTGATCACGGCCTAGAACTCGTCATGGGCGAACAGCACAGCGCCCAGCATCTGGTCTTCGGTCGGCTCCTTAGCTTCCGGCTCGACCATCAGAACGGCATCCTTGGTGCCGGCCACGACCATGTCCAGGCCGGAGGCCTTGAGCTGCTCGTAGTTCGGGTTCAGCAGGTAGCCGGTTTCCGGATGGAAGGCCACGCGTGCCGCGCCGATCGGGCCGTCGAACGGAATACCGGAAACAGCCAGGGCGGCCGAAGTACCGATCATCGCGGCGATGTCCGGATCAGTCTTCTTGCTGGTGGAAACGACGGTACAGATGACCTGCACTTCGTTCTGGAAACCTTCCGGAAACAGCGGACGGATCGGACGATCGATCAGGCGAGAGGTCAGGGTTTCCTTCTCGGAAGGACGTGCCTCCCGCTTGAAGAAGCCGCCAGGGATCTTGCCGGCTGCGTAGGTCTTCTCCTGGTAATGCACGGAGAGCGGGAAGAACCCCTTGCTCGGATCGGCGGTCTTGGCACCGACCACGCTTACCAGCACGGTGACGTCGTCATCGACGGTGACCAGCACTGCGCCGGAGGCCTGGCGAGCGATACGACCCGTTTCCAGGGTTACGGTCGACTGACCGAATTGAAACTTCTTGATTACCGGATTCACGGTTTTTCCTTCTCTTTGTTGCCTTGGGGAAATTGGCAGAACGCCCGGGAGTCGGCCCGGAACGGCCTGCAAGAAAGCCAAAAGCTGGAAGACCGAAGCTGATCGAGGGGATATCCCACTTTCAACTTCAGGCTTCCAGCTTCCGGCTTCCAGCGCGGGCGCGTCTTAGCGACGCAGACCCAGACGACCGATCAGGGTGCTGTAACGAGTGGTGTCCTTACCCTTCAGGTAATCCAGCAGCTTGCGGCGCTGGTTGACCATGCGGATCAGACCACGACGCGAGTGGTGGTCTTTGCCGTTGGCCTTGAAGTGGTCCTGCAGCTTGTTGATGTTGGCGGTCAGCAGGGCTACCTGCACTTCCGGAGAACCGGTATCGCCTTCAGCTTGCTTGTACTCGTTAACGATCTGGGCTTTTTCTTCAACGCTCAGTGCCATGATAGGGCTCCTTGAGTGAACAGGCCGGGAATCATCCCGTGTTTAGTAAAGAGAAATGACCGTGCCTGCTGACAGCCACCCTCTGACGCAACGCGCGAACGCGCCGCGTAACGGTCATTCCGACCGAATCAACCGACGTGGCGCGATGCGCCCGTCTTCGCTCACTTCACCGATACCGATGAAGCGACCATTGTTATCCTGTACGCGAACCATGCCGTACTTGGGAGCTTCTGGCGCCCGCACCGGTTGTCCATGCAGCCAGTAATAGGCACTGTGCTCGGACAGCTGCAACAACGGCCAATGCTCAAGCCCGCTGTCCACCGGTTGCAAGAGACTATCCAGCGCCTCGGCACCACCCTCACCATGCAACTGCTCAAGCGTTTCGAGCGTTACCGTCTGCGACAGGTCGAACGGCCCGGCCTGGGTTCGCCGCAGCTCGGCAACGTGCGCTCCACAGCCGAGCAACTGGCCGATGTCTTCGACCAAGGTGCGGATATAGGTGCCTTTGCTGCATGCAACGGCCAGTCGCGCCTTGTCGCCGTCAAGCGAGAGCAACTCCAAGCGCGCAATATTAACAGAACGCGGCTCGCGCTCCACCACCTCTCCGGCACGCGCCAGTTTGTACAGCGGCTGGCCATCGCGCTTGAGTGCCGAATACATCGGCGGCACCTGCAGGATGTCACCGCGAAACTGCGGCAACAGCGCCTCCAACTGCTCGACGGTAACCGCTACCGGCTTGCGCTCCAGAACCTCACCTTCGGCATCAGCAGTGGACGTCGTGACCCCCAGCTGCATGACCGTCTCGTAGGCCTTGTCCGCGTCCAGAAGATACTGCGAGAACTTGGTGGCCTCGCCAAAACACAGCGGCAACACACCAGTGGCAAGAGGGTCGAGACTTCCGGTATGCCCAGCTTTTTCCGCGTTGAGCAACCAACGGACCTTCTGCAACGCAGCATTGGAGGTGAACCCGCGCGGCTTGTCGAGCAGGATGATGCCATTGACGTTACGGCGTACACGCTTGACCTGTGCCACGCTTATTCTCCGCGCTCGTCGCTGTGCTTGCGATCTTCCGCCACTGCGCGCTCGATCAGCGAGCTCAACTCGACACCACGACGAATGCTGGCGTCGTAGTTGAAATGCAGTTGCGGAACAGTGCGCAGCTTCATGCTCTTGCCCAGCTGCATGCGCAGGAATCCGGCAGCGTCGTTAAGGATGCGCAGGTTGCCCTTGACCGCCTCCTGGTCGTCATCTTGCCCCATGATGGTGATGAAGATCTTCGCGTGGGAAAGATCACGACTGACGTCGACCGCAGTGATGGTGACCAGACCCAAACGCGGATCCTTGATCTCACGCTGAATGAGCAGCGCCAGTTCGCGCTGCATCTGATCGCCGATACGCTGGGTACGACTGAATTCTTTGGCCATAAATTTCCACCCGTTTAAAAGCCGAAAGCTGGAAGCTCGAAGCAGTGACCGCATTCAGGCGGGCACCGACTCCTTGCTTCCAGCTTTCAGATTGACGCTTGCTTACAGCGAACGCGCCACTTCGACCTTCTCGAACACTTCGATCTTGTCGCCGACCTTGACGTCGTTGTAGCTCTTCACGCCGATACCACACTCCATGCCGGCACGGACTTCCGCGACGTCATCCTTGAAGCGGCGCAGCGATTCCAGCTCGCCTTCGAAGATGACGACATCGTCGCGCAGGACGCGGATCGGGCGATTGCGATGCACCAAGCCCTCGGTGACCATGCAACCGGCGATGGCGCCGAACTTCGGCGAGCGGAACACGTCACGAACTTCGGCGATGCCGAGGATGTTCTCGCGAACGTCGCTACCGAGCATACCGGTGAGCGCCTTCTTGACGTCCTCAATGATGTCGTAGATGACGTTGTAGTAGCGCATGTCCAGACCTTCGGCCTCGACGATCTTGCGCGCCCCCGCATCAGCCCGAACGTTGAAGCCGAACAGCACGGCGTTGGAGGCCAGTGCGAGGTTGGCATCGGATTCGGTGATACCACCGACACCGCCACCCACCACACGAACCTGCACTTCGTCGTTGCCCAGGCCGTTGAGAGAGCCCTGCAGCGCTTCGAGCGAGCCGCGCACGTCTGCCTTGAGCACGATGTTGAGCGTCTTCTTCTCGTCCTGACCCATGGTCTCGAAGATGTTCTCCAGCTTGCCGGCATGGGCACGAGCCAGTTTCACTTCGCGGAACTTGCCCTGGCGGAACAACGCAACTTCACGGGCCTTCTTCTCGTCGGCCACAACGGTCAGGTCGTCACCGGCTTCCGGCGTACCATCCAGGCCGAGGATCTCGACCGGAATCGACGGACCGGCTTCCTTCACAGGCTTGCCGTTCTCGTCGAGCATCGCACGAACGCGACCGAAGTTGACGCCACACAGGACCATGTCACCCTGACGCAGGGTACCGTCCTGAACCAGCACGGTGGCTACCGGACCGCGACCCTTGTCAAGGCGCGACTCGACCACCACACCGCGACCAGGCGCAGACGGCGTTGCCTTGAGCTCGAGGAGCTCGGCCTGCAGCAGAACGGCTTCGAGCAGTTCGTCGACGCCGGTACCCATCTTCGCGGAGACCGGAATGAACGGCGTGTCGCCGCCCCACTCTTCCGGAATCACGTCGAGCGCGCCCAGGCCGTTCTTGATGTTGTCCGGATTCGCATCCGGCTTGTCGATCTTGTTCACCGCGACCACGATCGGTACGCCGGCAGCTTTGGCGTGCTGGACGGCTTCCTGCGTCTGAGGCATCACGCCGTCATCCGCCGCGACCACCAGGATCACGATGTCGGTGGCCTTGGCACCACGAGCACGCATGGCGGTAAACGCCGCGTGACCAGGGGTGTCGAGGAAAGTGACCATGCCACGCTCGGTTTCCACGTGATAGGCACCGATATGCTGGGTGATACCACCAGCCTCGCCGACAGCCACCTTGGCGCGACGAATGTAGTCGAGCAGCGAGGTCTTGCCATGGTCAACGTGCCCCATCACGGTCACGACCGGCGCACGCGAGACCGACTCACCTTCGAACTTCAGCAGCTCGGCCAACTGCTCTTCCAGAGCGTTGTCGCTGACCAGCTTGACCTTGTGGCCCAGTTCTTCGGCAACCAGCTGAGCAGTTTCCTGATCCAGCACCTGGTTGATGGTGACGGGCGAGCCCATCTTGAACATGAACTTGATGACTTCGGCCGCTTTCACCGACATCTGCTGGGCCAGTTCGGCCACAGTGATGGTTTCGCCGATCGACACTTCGCGCACTACAGGTCCTGTTGGGCTCTGGAACCCATGCTGGTTACGCTTCTTGAGCTTGGACTTGCCGCGACCGCCGCGACGGAAACCATCGGCCTCGTCTTCACCGGTACGTACGGTACGCGCCAGCGGAGCCTTGGTCTTGAGCGAAGGACGATGCTGCGCATGCTTGCGATCACGACGCTCGTCGTCATCACTGCGTGGCTTCTCGACACGACGAGGCTCTTCCTTCTTACGCTCAGGCGCAGGAGCTACAGGCTCGACCGCAACCGGTGCAGGTTCGGCGCTCACCGCCGGCTCAACAGCTGCTGGCGTAGAGGCCTCGCCCTGAGGCTTGACCGACTCAGCCTGACGGCGTGCTTCTTCTTCGACACGCTCGCGCGCGTCCTGCTCGGCCTTCAGGCGAGCAGCCTCTTCAGCCGCGCGTTGCTCCTCGGCTTCGCGACGCTGTTCGGCTTCGATTTCCTCGGCGCTGCGCTTGACGAAGGTCTTCTTCTTGCGCACTTCAACGCTGATGGTCTTACTACCGCCAACCTTGAGTTTGGTAGTGGTCTTGCGCTGCAAGGTGATCTTGCGCGGCTCGTCCACTTTCGCCCCATGGCTGCTTTTCAAATGGGCCAACAGGGCCTGCTTCTCGTTATCGGTCACTACTTGCTCGGCGCTGGTGTGCGACAGTCCTGCCTCACGCATCTGCTGAAGCAGTCGCTCGACCGGTGTGTCGACCACCTGGGCCAGTTCTTTCACCGTGACTTGCGTCATGCATTTCTCTCCTCAGGCCGCTAATTACTTACTCGAACCAATGGGCTCGGGCGGCCATGATCAGCTTGCCGGCACGTTCTTCATCGATGCCGTCTATGTCGAGCAGGTCGTCTATGGACTGCTCGGCCAGGTCTTCGCGGGTGATGACTCCCCGCACGGCCAACTCGACCGCCAGTTCTTTATCCATGCCATCGAGTGCCAGCAGATCTTCAGCCGGCTGAGCATCCGCAAGCTTCTCCTCGTTGGCGATGGCCTTGGTCAGCAGGCGATCTTTGGCCCGCGTACGCAGCTCATTGACGATGTCTTCGTCGAAGCCTTCGATGCCAAGCATTTCCTCCATGGGGACATAGGCAATCTCTTCGAGGGAGGTGAAGCCCTCTTCCACCAGCACCTGTGCAAGTTCCTCATCAACGTCCAACTCATCAATGAAGTTGCGCAGGATGTCACCGGTTTCTTCCTGCTGCTTGGCCTGGATGTCCGCTTCAGTCATGACGTTGAGCGTCCAACCACTAAGCTGACTGGCCAGACGCACATTCTGACCGCCACGGCCGATCGCCTGCGCCAGATTGTCTTCGGCAACCGCGATATCCATGGCGTGAGCGTCTTCGTCGACGATGATCGCGGCCACTTCAGCCGGAGCCATCGCATTGATGACAAACTGAGCCGGGTTCTCATCCCACAGGACGATATCGACGCGCTCGCCGCCGATTTCGCCAGAGACGGCCTGAACCCGCGAACCGCGCATGCCGATGCAGGCGCCTTGCGGATCGATGCGCTTGTCCTTGGAGCGAACGGCGATCTTGGCCCGCGAACCAGGATCACGCGACGCACCCATGACCTCAATGAGGCCTTCGGCGATTTCTGGCACTTCGATGCGGAACAGCTCGATCAGCATCTGCGGCGCAGTACGCGACAGAATCAACTGCGGGCCGCGGTTCTCAGTGCGAATTTCCTTGAGCAGTGCGCGAACACGGGCACCGACGCGGAAGGTTTCACGCGCAATGATGTCTTCACGAGCCAGCAACGCTTCGGCGTTATTGCCGAGGTCGACGATAACGCTATCGCGGGTCACTTTCTTGACCGTGCCGGAGATGATCTCACCCAGACGATCACGATAGGCTTCTACCACCTGCGCACGCTCGGCCTCGCGCACTTTCTGCACGATGACCTGCTTGGCGGTCTGCGCGGCGATACGGCCGAACTCGATGGACTCGATTTTCTCTTCGAACACATCACCGAGCTTGGCGTCGGGATTGCGCGCCTGAGCCTGATCGAGCGCCAGCTGATGGGCTGGATCATCGAAATGCTCATCGTCTACGACAGTCCAGCGACGGAAGGATTCGTAGCTGCCATTGTGGCGATTGATTTCCACACGCAGATCAACTTCGTCCTCGTAGCGCTTCTTGGTAGCCGTGGCCAAAGCCAGCTCCAGCGCCTCGAAAATCACACTTGCCGGTACGCCCTTTTCATTGGACACCGACTCCACAACCAGCAGTACTTCTTTGCTCATCGTACGCCTCGCCTTTCGCAATCCATTGGGGTCCGCGGGATCCGCTCTCAGTCAAAACGGGGAATTATGTTGGCCTTATCGATCATGTCGATCGGCAGCAGGTATTCATGGTCATCCACCAGCACCACGACATCCTGCTCTTCCACCCCACGGAGAAGACCCTGGAAATTGCGCCTGCCCTCGAAGGGCGAGCGCAGCTTAATTTTTACCTGATCACCGACATGGGCCACGTACTGTTCAATGGTGAACAGGGGCCTATCCATACCGGGAGAAGAAACCTCAAGGGTGTAGTCCACGCTGATCGGATCTTCCACATCGAGCACGCCACTCAGCTGACGACTCACCTTTTCGCAATCGTCGATGAGAATGCCGTTGGCATGATCGATATAGACTCGCAGCAGTGAATGCCGCCCCTGGGAAATGAACTCAATGCCCCAGCACTGATAGCC
>DNMQ01000225.1 GCA_003488145.1 Pseudomonas sp. | reverse complement strand
AGCTCACGCACAGCGATGTATCTCTCGCTTCGACGCGTCCGGTCCAGCACCTGGCCGACGAGCTGACCGCAAGCCGCGTCGATGTCTTCGCCGCGGGTGGTACGCACCGTTACATTGTGCCCACCTTTGTGCAGGATGTCCTGAAAACGGCGGATGGCATTGTTGCTCGGCCGCTCATATCCGGAGTGAGGGAACGGATTGAACGGGATCAGATTGATCTTGCACGGGATATCCGCCAGCAACGTGATCATCTGCTCGGCATGTTCGGGCTGATCGTTGATGCCCTTGAGCAGGGTGTACTCGATGGTCAGCACGCGCTTCTCGCCAAGCCTCGAGATATAGCCCTTGCATGCCGCCAGCAGCATGTCCAGCGGGTACTTCTTGTTGATCGGCACCAACTGATCGCGCAACGCATCGTTGGGTGCGTGCAGCGACAATGCCAGAGAAACGTCGATGACCTTGGCCAGCTCGTCGATCATCGGCACGACGCCGGAGGTCGAGAGCGTCACCTTGCGCTTGGAAATCCCGTAACCAAGGTCGTCCATCATGATGTGCATGGCAGCGACGACATTGTCGAAATTCAGTAACGGCTCGCCCATCCCCATCATCACCACGTTGGTGATCGCGCGATCGATTTTCGCCGGGATGGAGCCGAATGATTTGTTAGCAATCCAGACCTGACCGATCACCTCGGCCGCTGTCAGGTTGCTGTTGAAGCCTTGCTTGCCGGTGGAACAGAAACTGCAATCCAGCGCACATCCGGCCTGCGAGGACACGCACAGCGTTCCACGTCCGCCCTGGGGGATGTACACAGTTTCCACACAGCTGCCCGAGGCGACACGCACGACCCATTTGCGGGTGCCGTCGCTGGAGATGTCTTCACTGACGACCTCCGGGCCGCGAATCTCGGCGCAGGCCTTGAGCTTTTCGCGCAAGGCCTTGCCGAGATTGCTCATGGCGTCGAAATCATCGACACCAAAATGGTGAATCCACTTCATCACCTGACCGGCGCGAAAACGCTTCTCCCCGATGGACTCGAAGAAGCTCTCCAGTTGCGACTGGGTAAGCCCGAGCAGATTCACTTTACCGGTCGTGGCAATCATTGAATTCACCTTCGCTCAATCAGCGAATGCGTGCGCACACTTCGGTGGCAGCAAAGAAGTAAGCGATTTCACGAGCAGCGGAAGCTTCCGAATCGGAACCGTGCACGGCGTTCTCGTCGATGGAAACGGCGAAATCGGCGCGGATGGTGCCGGCAGCAGCTTCTTTCGGGTTGGTGGCGCCCATCAGCTCACGGTTCTTGGCGATGGCGTCTTCGCCTTCCAGAACCTGAACGATGACTGGACCGGAAGTCATGAAAGCAACCAGATCCTTGAAGAAGCCACGCTCGCTGTGCTCGGCGTAGAAGCCAGCCGCTTCGCGCTCGGACAGCTGAACCATCTTGGAAGCGACGACGCGCAGGCCGGCCTTCTCGAAACGGGTNNAAGGTGCGTTGCAGGGCCATGTAGGACTCCAATACTGACGGGTTAAAGCGAACGAGTAAACCCGCTAATTATACGCGGGTTCATGTCAAAAAACATAAGGGTAGAGGGTAGAAGCCCGGATGGCGCCAGGGACCGCCGAACGGTCCCGAGATACCCAACCGGAGGAAAACGAAAACTTCGAGACCGCTCTATTCGGCCTCTTCGATCCAGGCCGACTGAATGGCCTCGAGCACTTTCTCGCCACCCCGACCGGGCTCATCGGCGAAGCCCGGAAGCTCCACCACCCAGCGATGCAGATCAAGGAAATTCACATAGCGCGGATCTACATCGGTCTTGCGCTCGGCCAGCTCGATGGCGATTTCCTGCACGTCACTCCATTTCAGCTGCATGACGCCCACCCTCAGTGCCCTTCGGAAACTTGATTGATTGTGTACTTCGGAATCTCCACGACGAGATCGGCATCAGCCACCACTGCCTGGCAGGACAGCCGGGAATTGGGCTCAAGCCCCCACGCCTTGTCGAGCATGTCGTCCTCCAGCTCATCGGAAGCCTCCAGTGACTGGAAGCCTTCGCGAACCACGACGTGGCAGGTGGTGCAGGCACAGGATTTTTCGCATGCATGCTCGATGTCGATGCCATTGCGCAGCGCGGCGTCCAGCACCGTCTCACCGGTCTGCGCCTCGATAACGGCGCCTTCAGGGCAATGGTCGGCATTGGGCAGGAAAATGATCTGCGGCATCTGGGTCAATCCTCGATATCGTTTAGCCGCCGCCCGGCCAGCGCGGCCTTGACGGTCGAATCCAGCCGGCGCGCAGCAAAGGCGTCGGTGATCTGGCTCAGGCGTTTGGTCTGGCGCTCGATGGCCAGCACATCCTGGCTGTCCAGCAATCCGCGCAACTCGGCGACCTGGGAGTCGATCGCCACGCGCTCTTCAGCAGACAGCAAGCGCTCGCCATCGACGGCCAGCGCAGCCTCGACCGCCTCGAGCAGGCGCTGGGCATCAACCAGCTGCTCACGCAACGCCCGGGCGTCACGGTCCTCGTCCGCCTTGCGGAAAGAGTCCTCCAGCATCCTGGCGATTTCGCCATCGGTGAGGCCATAGGAAGGCTTGACCTGAATACTCGCCTCGACGCCGGATGCCAACTCACGCGCGGACACGCTGAGCAAGCCATCAGCATCGACCTGGAAGGTGACGCGAATCTTTGCCGCCCCGGCGACCATCGGCGGAATACCGCGCAGCTCGAATCGAGCCAGCGAACGGCAGTCGGAGATCAGCTCGCGCTCGCCCTGCAGCACATGAATCATCATGGCCGACTGGCCATCTTTGTAGGTGGTGAAGTCCTGCGCGCGCGCCACCGGAATCGTGGTGTTGCGCGGAATGATCTTCTCCATCAGCCCGCCCATGGTTTCCAGCCCGAGGGACAGCGGGATCACATCGAGCAGCAACAGCTCTTCCCCATCGCGATTATTGCCAGCCAAGGTCTCAGCCTGAATCGCCGCGCCAATGGCCACAACCTCATCAGGGTCGATGTCGGTCAGCGGCTCGCGACCGAACAGCTGCCCAACCGCCGAGCGCACTCTTGGCACTCGGGTCGAACCGCCGACCATGACCACGGCGGTAATCTCCTCAAGCTCCACACCCGAGTCCCGCACGGCACGCCGGCAGGACTTGAGACTGCGCGCAATCATCGGCTCGATTAGCGCATCGAAGGTCTCGCGTTGCAGCTCGCCTGACCAGCCGCCATACGCGACATCCACCGCATCCACATCACTCAGATGCTCCTTGGCATCGCAGGCAATCTTCAGCAATTCACGCTGCTCGCCCGGCTCGAGATCGCCGGACACACCGGCACGCTCGAGAATCCAGTCCGCTACGGCATGGTCGAAATCATCACCACCCAGAGCAGTGTCGCCGCCAGTGGCCAATACCTCGAAAACGCCCTTGGTCAGGCGAAGAATCGAAATATCGAAGGTACCGCCGCCCAGATCGTAGATCGCGACAACACCTTCGGCCTGACGATCCAGACCATAGGCGACGGCGGCCGCGGTCGGCTCGTTGAGCAGGCGCAGCACGCTGAGCCCGGCAAGTCGCGCGGCGTCCTTGGTAGCCTGACGCTGGGCATCGTCGAAATAGGCCGGAACGGTAATCACCGCACCAACCAGCTCGCCACCCAGAGTCGCCTCGGCACGCTGACGGAGTGCGCGCAGGATCTCAGCCGAGACTTCAACGGGGCTCTTGGCGCCCTGAACGGTCTCGATGAACGGCATTTGCGACTCAGCCTGACGGAAGCGGTACGGCAGCTGTTCGCCCAACTGCTTCACATCGGCCAGCCCGCGACCCATCAGCCGCTTGACCGAACTGATGGTGTTGAACGGATCGGTGGCCGCGGCAAATTTAGCTTGTGCGCCAACCTCAATGCGGTCAGCGTGATAGCGCACCACCGACGGCAGGATCACTTGCCCATCAGCATCGGCCAACGGCGCAGTGACACCACTGCGCAGGGCAGCTACGAGGGAGTTGGTGGTCCCCAAGTCTATTCCGACAGCCAGGCGCCGCTGATGGGGCTGGGGGGTTTGTCCGGGCTCGGCAATCTGAAGTAAGGCCATGTCTGTCTGATATCGGGCGCAACGCCGGGCGCTGCGCGGGGTTAATCGTCGAGGCGCTCTTCGAGTTGGCGCACTTCCTGGGTCAGCTTGTCGAGAAACTGCAT
>DNMQ01000226.1:659-3038 GCA_003488145.1 Pseudomonas sp. | reverse complement strand
TGCAGCAGGTTGAGGTTGAACGCAGCGGTGACATGGGCGCGGTCGTTGTAGGCCGCTTCCAGCACCGCCCGATCCTTGACCAGGTCGACGCCGATCACCAGACCGCCACCGGCCGGCAGCACATCGTGCAGGCGCTGCAGGAATGCCGCGGCCTCGGCGGGTGTGAAGTTGCCGATGCTCGAGCCCGGGAAGAACACCAGCGGGTGCTCGCTGGAGAAATCATCCGGCAGGTTCAGCTCATGAGAGAAATCGGTGCAGGCAGCATGCACCTCCAGCCAGGGGTAATCCGCGGCCAGGCGCTGGGTGCTGCTGAGCAGGAAGTCCTCGGAGATGTCGATGCCCAGGTAGCTGGTGGGGTGCAGCGCTTCCAGCAGGAGGCGAACCTTGCGGCTGGCGCCGCTGCCCAGTTCGATCAGATCGCTGTGAGGGCCGGCGATGTCGAGGATGTCGTTGGCCGCCTCGGCGAGGATCTGCTCCTCGGTGCGGGTGATGTAATACTCCGGTTGCCGGCAGATCTGCTCGAACAGCTCGGAGCCGCGGCGATCGTAGAAGAATTTCGGCGACGCCCACTTGGGCGTGGCGGCGAACCCGGCCAGGGTCTCGTCGCGCAGCGAGGCCTCGTGCGGCTGCTGCAGCTGATCGTGAAAATGTATCGCCAATGCCATGTTCAAAGCCCCCTGGCCAGGCGCAGCCCGGCGAACTGCCAGCGCATCGCCGGCTGGAAGAAGTTGCGGTAGGTCACCCGCACGTGGGATTCCGGCGTGGCGCAGCAGCCGCCGCGCAGCACCATCTGTCCAGACATGAACTTGCCGTTGTATTCGCCGAGGCTGCCTTCCAGCGGGCGAAAGCCGGGGTAGGGCAGGTAGGCGCTGGCGGTCCACTCCCAGACGTCGCCGAACAGCTGCTGCGGGCCATCGTGGCCGGCAGGCGCAGCGACCGGTTGCAGGTAATCGCTTTCCAGGAAGTTGCCACGCAGCGGCTGGTCGGCTGCCGCCACTTCCCACTCGGCTTCGCTGGGTAGCCGCGCGCCGGCCCAGCGCGCATAGGCGTCGGCCTCGTAATAGCTGACATGGCAGACCGGCGCTTCCAGATCCAGCGTGCGCAGCCCGCCGAGGGTCATCTCGTGCCAGGCGCCATCCTCGCGCAGCCAGTACAGCGGGGCATTCCAGCCAGCCTGCTGGATCAGATCCCAGCCGTCCGACAGCCAGAGCTCCGGTCGCGCGTAACCGCCATCGGCGATGAAGGACAGGTACTCGCCATTGCTCACCAGGCGTTCGGCCAGTTGGAAATCTTCGACGAACTGGCGGTGCCGCGGTGTCTCGCAGTCGAAGGCGAACTCACTGCCAGCATGGCCGATATGCTGCACGCCGCCAGCGAACTCGTGCCAGCGCGGGCGCTCCGGGCTGCTCGGCTGCGGCCTGGCGAGGTCGTCGCGATAGACCGGGTGCATGGGGTTCTGCGCAAGAATGTGCTTGATGTCCATGAGCAGCAGCTCCTGGTGCTGTTGCTCGTGCTGCAGGCCCAGGCCGACGCGACGGACGATCTCGGCAGCCTGCTCGCGCGGCGGATTTACCAAGAGCTCGCCCATGGCCTGATCGACATGCCGGCGATAGGCATAAATCTCCTCGACCCCCGGACGCGACAGCACGCCGCGCCGCGTTCGCGGAAAGGGCAGGCCATGGGTCTGGTAGTAGGAGTTGAACAGGTAGTCGTAGGCCTCATTCAGGCGCCGGTAGCCAGGCAGGTAGGGCAGTAGCACGAAGGTCTCGAAGAACCAGGTGACGTGTGCCAGATGCCATTTCGGCGGGCTCACCTCCGGTGAGCTCTGGATGACATAGTCCTCCACCTGCAGCGGCGTGCAGATCGCCTCGCTGGCTGCGCGCACCAGGCGGTAGCGCTGCAACAGCTGATCGAGTTCGGCGAGTGCCGGGTGCGGATGTGGCTGCTCTGCCAGGTTGCCCATGGCGTTCCCCCCTGCGGTGTCTGCACGACCGAAACGGCCTCCCATAGCGACCCGACGGGCCGGGCAAAAGTTTCTGCTCGGTCCTGAACTCGCCTGACGCCTGGCCACTCCCTGTAGGAAGCCAAGCAGGAGTTCGATCCATGCGACAGTTTCTGATGCTGTGCTCGGCGCTCGGGCTCGCCGCCTGCGCCCAGCACGACACCGCGTCCTACACCGAGGCCGCGGGCAAGCCGAAAAGCGTCGAGACCCATGCCCTGGAGGCGGGGGCAAGGCTGTTGCAGGGGCAGGCCCCGCTGAATGCGGTGAGCGCCTATCTCAACGGCTTTCATTTCTACAACGGCGACATGAACGGACAGATGGAGGCGCACCACTACGTCACCCGTCTCAACGAGGACGTGATGCAGGCGCTGATCTAC
>DNMQ01000226.1:0-434 GCA_003488145.1 Pseudomonas sp. | reverse complement strand
GAAGGGCGAGGTCATCCAGTTGCAGCGGGTGCGTGGCGCGGGTGAACACCGGCATGGCGATACGGCCGGACCGGCGGAGATCAACGAGTCGGGCCGCCTGCAGCAACAGCAGCAACGCAGCGACCCGCACTGAACGCCGCGCCTATTGCTTGTCCTGCAGGGGCGGTGTCGGGCGGATCAGGATTTCGTTGACATCCACATGGGCCGGTTGCGACAGCGCATAGACCACCGCACGGCCGATGTCCTCCGGTTGCAGGGCATAGGCTGGCGGCTTGTCGAACAGCGGCGTGTCGACCATGCCCGGCTCGATCAGAGTGACTCGCACACCGCTGCCGCGCAGTTCTTCGCGCACGCTCAGACCCATCCCGGTCCCCGCCCATTTTCTGGCCCTGTACATCGAGCCGGGAATGACGAACCGCCAGGCGGCCGAGCCG
>DNMQ01000331.1 GCA_003488145.1 Pseudomonas sp. | reverse complement strand
AACAGCGCGCAGGCGCATCATGCCTCCTTGATGGTCTGGACCATGTAGTTGACATCGACGTCCGCAGCCAGCTTGTAGTGCTTGGTGAGCGGATTGTAGGTAAGGCCGATGATGTCTTTGACGGCCAGGCCCGCATCGCGGCTCCAGGCACCCAACTCCGAGGGGCGGATGAACTTCTTGAAGTCGTGGGTACCGCGCGGCAATAGTTGCAAAACGTACTCAGCGCCAATGATGGCGAATGCATAGGCTTTCGGGTTGCGGTTGATCGTCGAGAAGAAGACTTGTCCGCCTGGCTTGACCAGTGCACAGCAGGCCTGGATGACCGACGCCGGGTCCGGCACGTGCTCGAGCATTTCGAGACAGGTGACCACATCGAACTGCTCGGGAGCTTCCTCGGCCATGGCTTCGGCAGTGATCTGCCGATAATCGATTTCGAGTCCGGATTCCAGCAAGTGTAAGCGCGCTACCGAAAGCGGCGCCTCACCCATGTCTATACCGGTGACCTGAGCGCCTCGCTGAGCCATGGCTTCGCTGAGAATGCCGCCTCCGCAACCGATATCGATTACATTCTTGCCCGCCAGAGCAATATGCTCGTCTATCCAGTTCACTCGCAGTGGATTGATCTCGTGAAGCGGCTTGAACTCGCTTTCGCGATCCCACCAACGATGTGCAAGGGCTTCGAATTTGGCGATTTCAGCGTGGTCGACATTGCTCATGATCCGGTCCGTTTGAAAGCTTGAGGGAGAAGCTTGAGCTGCAAGGGCTCATGTTGCCAGCTTCAGCTAAGGTCGGGGCATCGTAGCCGCCGTGGTTCGTATGTCATTTGGTCGCGCAGAAGCTGTGTATGGTTGGTTTCACACCTTCAATGTTGATCGGTGCTCGAAATTCTCTCGCCCCATTCGCGAGCGTTCGCAATTACTTGCTGCTCATCCATTCGCGTAAGGCGGCCGCTTTCCAGCAGCTGCTTACCGCCTACCCATACATGTCGCACCGTGTCTCTACTGGTGGAGTAGATCAATTGGGATACCGGGTCGTATACCGGTTGTTGCGCCAGACCGGAAAGATCCAGCGCGACCAGATCGGCGAACTTGCCTATCTCTAGAGAACCGGTGTGCTCATCGATGCCCAGCGCTCGGGCGCCATTCAGTGTGGCCATGCGTAGAGCGCGATGGGCGTCCAGTGCCGTGGCCGAGCCGGCGACGGCCTTCGCCAGCAGCGCAGCCGTACGAGTTTCGCCTAGCAGGTCCAGGTCGTTATTGCTTGCCGCCCCATCCGTGCCGACTGCCACGTTGATTCCTGCTTCCCAAAGGCGCTCGACCGGACAGAAGCCACTGGCGAGCTTGAGGTTGGATTCTGGGCAGTGAATGACGCTGCAATTATGCTCTGTGAGCAGCGCGAGATCGTCATCATCGACCTGGGTCATGTGCACTGCCTGAAAACGCGGCCCTAGCAGCTGCAATCTCGCTAGTCGCGCCAGCGGCCGCTCACCGTTTTTCCGCAGCGCCTCCTGGACTTCATGAGCGGTTTCATGGACGTGCATATGGATGCCTGCATCCATCTCCGCTACCAGAACGCGAATGCTTTCAAGTTTGTCGTCCGCAACCGAATAAGGAGCATGAGGCCCGAAGGCGATCGTGATTCGGGGGTGATGCTTGAGATCGTCGAACAGCGCTACACCTTTGCGTAGCGCTTCATCCGCATCGCGAGCGTCGGGAACCGGGAAGTCAAGAACCGGGATGGTGATCTGCGCTCGCACACCGTGCTTGTGTACCAGCTCGCTGACGACGCTGGGATAGAAGTACATGTCAGAAAAGCAGGTGATCCCACCTTTTAGTTGCTCGGCGATTGCCAACTCGGTGCCACAGCGAACGAAATCCTCATCGACCCAACGCGACTCGGCTGGCCAGATGTGATCTTTAAGCCAGCGCTGCAGGGGCAGGTCATCAGCAAGTCCACGAAAAAGAGTCATCGCGGCATGGCCATGCGCATTGATCAGACCTGGAGCGAGAAGCATACCCTCGAGCTCTCGCGTTTCTATCGCCTGATACTTGAGTGCTACGGCACGCGGAGCGATGAGCGCAATGCGTCCATCTCGAACGCCGAGACCGTGCCCCTTCAACACCACGCCAGCCGGCTCCACCGGAACGAGCCAGGTCGGAAATAAAAGCAGATCGAGCGGTGCATCACTTTGCCGGGACATGTGAAGCCATGACTGAGGAGAAGAGGGCTAGTGTAATGGCTGGTGGCGTAGGATTGAAGAAACGAGAGAGTCGCGATTTTTGCCGAGCATCCTTATATAAAGCTGTGGCTGGTATCGCTCGTACGGATGGTACTTTTTGACTCGCTTGGCCGTCATCTGAATAAAACTGAAATAAACGGTTGACGTTGATTTTCAGGCTCCTATAATGCGCACCACTTCCGGCGCAGTCCTTAAGCAAAACCTCTTGTAAATCAAAAGGTTAGCGAAATAAAAGGGTTGCACGGATGGCGGATTCGAGTAGAATGCGCCGGGCTGGCAGGGTGGTGGTTGGATCCTGTTGGCGGCTTCGGTCGGGTTGATCGGAAGCGGTTGAAAGAGGTGGTTGACAGCGGTTTTGAACGCTGTATGATTCGCCTC
>DNMQ01000332.1 GCA_003488145.1 Pseudomonas sp. | reverse complement strand
CACCTGGCCTTCTACGGTGCCTACGCGATGATCGTGATGACCATGATCAGCTATGCCATGCCGCGTCTGCGTGGCCTGGGCGAAGCACCGGATGCACGTGCTCAGCGCATCGAAGTCTGGGGCTTCTGGCTGATGACCATCTCCATGGTCGCGATCACCCTGTTCCTCACCGCAGCCGGCGTGGTGCAGGTGTGGCTGCAGCGAATCCCTGCCGATGGCGCTGCCATGTCGTTCATGAACACCGCTGACCAGCTGGCCATCTTCTTCTGGCTGCGCCTGGTCGCCGGGGTGTTCTTCCTGATCGGCCTGGTCTGCTACCTGTACAGCTTCCGCCAGCGCGGTCGGGTACCGGTCGTAGCAGCAGCTGCCGCCGCGGCCTGAGACAAGTCGCAATGAGGATCGACGGCCCGACTGGTAACAGCGGGCCGTTTTGCTTTTTCAGTGCCTGCACGGAGTAACCGCCATGGCCTTTACCATCGAAGTGGAAGAGTGGGTCGGTAGTGTCTGGCACCGCTTCATCACCCGTCGCGCCAACCCGGATTTTCCGGAAGCACGGGTCGATCTCGAGAGCATGCAGCGCCCGCTGTCGCTGCTGTTCCGCGCCATGGGCGGCGCCAGCGGGGTCGGCGTCGAAGCCGCCAGCGCGCGTGATCTGCTGCTCCGGCGCAACCTGCTGCAACAGGTCGCCGGGACCTGCAAGCAACTGCCGGTGGCCTGGTGCGACGCCAGCAACCTGCGGCTGCCGCAGAGCCTGGCGGTCTACCCGGAAGTCTCGCTGAATCAGGACCTGTATCGCTGGCTGGCGCTGCTCGCCGCGCAGGCCGGGCAGATGCGCCACTGGGCGCGGGACAACCAGCGCTGGACCCGGGCCATCCTCGAGCAGTTCCCGGCCATGCGTGCGCGTTACCGGCGGCTGGTCGAGGCTCATCTGCAGTTGCGCCCGGACCCGAGCCAGCTGCCCAAGGCCGAGGCCGCACTGGAACGCGCGCTGTGCCAGGCGCTGCGTGAACCGGGCAGCGTCAGCCAGTTCCCGCGTAGCGAGCGCGCGCCCTGGCCATTGCCGCTGTGGCTGTATCCGGCTGACAACCTCGGTGAACCCCAGGCCGCCCAGCGCGCCGAGGAAGGCGAGGGCAATCTGGAAACCCCGCCCGGCGGCGAGTCGCGCCAGCGCAAGCGGGCTCGGCGGGTCGAGGAAAGCTCGAGCAAGGGTGGCCTGTTGCTGTTCCGGCTGGAGAACCTGTTCAGCTGGTCCGAGCACATCGAACTGGATCGCTGCGGCGACGACACCGAGGACCTCGACGCGGCCCGTGTCGCCGAGGATCTCGACGAGCTGGCGCTGTCGCGTCAGCGCATGCGTCAGGGCGGCGGGCTCAAGCTGGACCTGGATCTGCCGGCCGCGGACTTCGACGATGTGCCGCTGGGCGAGGGCATCAAGTTGCCCGAGTGGGATTATCGCAAGCAGCGTCTGCAGAAGGATTTCGTCAACCTGCAGCTGATGCTGCCGCGCGGCTCGGAAGCCAAGCCGTTGCCGCTGCACCTGTCGCCGTTGGCGCGGCGCCTGCGTCGGCAGTTCGAGCACCTGCGCAACGACCGCCAGTGGCTGCGCCAGCAACCCCAGGGTTCGGAGCTGGACATGCAGGCCTGNNGGCCAGTGCGCCGAGCGCGGCCTGTTCATGGAGCAGCGGCAGAATCGCCGCGACCTGGCCTGTCTGCTGCTGGCCGACCTGTCGATGTCCACCGATGCGCACCTGGACAACGAGCACCGGGTGATCGATGTGGTCATCGACAGCCTGCTGCTGTTCGGCGAGGCGCTGTCGGCGGTGGGCGATCCCTTCGCGCTGTACGGCTTCTCCTCGCTGCGTCGCCAGCAGGTGCGCATGCAGGAGCTGAAGAGCTTCCGTCAGCCCTACGGTGACGAGACCCGCGGGCGCATCCAGGCGCTCAAGCCCGGCTATTACACGCGCATGGGCGCGGCCATCCGCCAGGCCACCGAACTGCTCGGCGCCTGCAAGCAGCGGCGCAAGCTGTTGCTGCTGGTGACCGACGGCAAGCCGAACGATCTGGATCTGTACGAAGGCCGCTACGGTGTCGAGGACACCCGCCAGGCGGTGATGGAGGCGCGCAAGCAGGGCCTGTTGCCGTTCTGCATCACCATCGACCGCGAGGCCGGCGACTACCTGCCGTACATGTTCGGCGCCAACGGCTACACCCTGATCAAGGAGCCACAGCAGCTGCCGTTCCGCCTGCCGCAGCTGTACAAGCAGCTGACCCAGTCCTAACGCGCTTCACCCCTCCATAGCGATGTTCGCGACGCGTTTGCCGTGCCGCGAACCTCGTCTCTCAGCGGATCTCGATGCGTTCGAGCAGGTGCTGCTTGGCCGTACTGTCGCCAACCCGTGCCGCTTCGTCGGCCAGGCGCAGCGCGCGTTCGAGATCCTTCTGCGCCAGCGCGGCATCGATCGCCTGGCGATAGTACGCCGAGGTCTCCGGCAGCACCGTCGGCGCCGGCGCGCTGGGCAGTTCGTTGCCCATCTCCTGGCCGATGCTGTAGCCCGGTACGTAGCCCTTGGCGGTCGAGCCGGCGGCGTTGTCGGGGATCATCACCAGCCGGATCACGCCTACTGGCGAGTGCTTCGCCATCGGGTCGGGGATGCTCGGCGGCTCGTTGCCCAGCGCCTTGGCGTAGGCCTTGGCCGGATGCTGCAGCACGGTCTGGCCGGCCATCTGCGCGTCGCTGGTGTAGAGGATCAGGTAGCGCTCGTTGCCCGGATGATCGGGCTGCGAGCGGTCGATGCGCAGGCGCGCGTCGAGGCTGTCGCCCTTGAGCCCGGTCGGCGGTACATAGGCGAAGTCGTCAGCGTCGAGCAGGCGGGTCGGGCGCATGCGGCTGTCGAGCAGCATGGCGTTGGGCGCCAGCACGCTGCTGCCGGCCTGGCTGTAGAGCCGGATCTCGAACGAGGGCCCGCCGGCCGGCAGGGCGAAGGCGCGGAAGAAGCTCTTGCCGGTCTCGAAACTGTAGGCCGGCGCCTGGGTGTCGATCAGTACGTCACCGGCGAAGCCGGCTTCGAGCGGCTCGAACGGCAACTGCTCGATACCGCTGCAGCAGGTCGGCGCCGCGGCCAGCGCGCTGCGGGCTTGCTCGATCGGCTGTTCCAGCGGTTTGGGGCTGGCGGTGAGGGCATCGACCCGGCGCAGCGGCTCGCTGCTGCAACCGGCGAGCGCCAGGGCCAATAGCCCGGCGGTAAGGAAGGACAAGCGATGCATGGTGGTTCTCCGAACAAAAAATGCCCCGACCTGCCAGCGTCGGGGCAAAGGCACCGTCTGGACGGTGGGAGCGGAAAGGGCGCCGTCGCGGTCGGTCCGCGACGGCACTTAAACGTTGCGGCTTACCACCAGGCCTCGGCCTGCACGCCGAAGGTGATGCCGTCGTCGTCACCGGCATCGATGGACTCGCTGGCCGCCTGGTAACGGCCGCCGTCCCACTGCGCGTAGGTGGCGAACACGCGGATCTGCGGGCGCGCCCAGAAGCTGTTGCCGGCCGACCACTGCTGGGCCAGGGTGAGCTTCTTGAGGTCGCGGGTGCTTTCGCCGTCGGCCTGCGGATCGACGCGGTCGTAACCGAACTCCAGCGCGGTGCTCATCACGTCGCTCCACTTGTACACCGGGCGCACGCCGAAGCTGGCCCAGGTCTGCCCGGAGTCGTTGTCGAAGTCGCGGTCCTCGTAGATCTGCACGTACATCATCTCGATGTTGTCGCTCAGGCCCACCACGCCCTGGTTGACCAGGCGGAACATCTTGCCGTCGCTGTTACCGGTGCTGTTGCGCCCGCTGCTACCGATGATGCCGTCGGTGCCGTATTGCAGGGCGAGCTTGTTGTAGCCGCCGAACCAGTCGCTCTGGGTGTGCTCGAGGGTGACCAGATGGCCTTTCTGGTCCTCGTAGCCGGGGTCGCGTTCCTGCTCGTCGGTGAGGTTGGCCTTGCCATAGTCGTAGCCGATTTCCAGCTTGCCGCCCGGGTTGACGTCGATCTCGGCGAGGCGGAAATCGAGGGTGTCGTTGGCCAGGTTGGTGCCGGTGCCCGAGCCCTGGTAGACCCAGTCGCCGTCGGTGTTGCGGATCCACGCCACGCTGGCCTTGGCGAAGCCCAGGTCGATGTCCTCGATACCGGCGCCGGGGCCGGAGACATCCCAGTAGTAGTAGTCGTTGATGTGCACGTCGTGGCGCTTGTAGTAGCGCTTGCCGGCCCAGATCGCCGCGCCCGGCAGGCTCGGGATGAGGTTCTTGCCGACCACGTTGAACTGGCGGATGGAGGTGGTGCCGGCCTCGTCAAAGGGGTTGTTCTCGCCGCCGTCGGTATCGGTGCCGCCGGCTTCCCAGTCGTTACCCTGGTCGGAGCGGTAGGCGATCATGCTGTCGACGTAGAAGCTGCGGTTGCCTTCGCTCCACACCTCCTGGCCGAGGCCGATCTCGGCGTAGGTTTCGCATTCGTTGCCCAGACGATATTTCGCCGGAGCGCCGGCGGCCTGGAAACAGGCCTGGTCGCCGCCGCCCGCCGTGGCGCCGACGCCCGAGCGCAGGTAACCGTGGAAGTCGACCGCCAGGGCCGGGCCGCTGACCAGCAGGGCGGCGAGCAGGCAGGCGGGTTTGCGGGCAAAGCTTGGGTGCGCGGTGTGCTTCATGACGAGGTCCTTGTTTTTCTTGTTAATGCCGAATCGATCACGCCGTCGCTGCCAGCCAGGGGCGGCGCAGCTCGGTGGCAGAAGCCTCGGGGATAGGGCCAGGGGCAGCATCCTCCCGGCAGCGGATTTCGTTGGCGCAGGGTGAGGGCGTACCAGGGATGAGAACGGCGTAATCCCCGGGGCGGGGATGAGACGAGAGGGGCGCAGATGATTGCCAGGGGCCTTCCGCCTGGCCACTACGCCGCCTGCAACGGGGCGGGGGAGGTTGGTGACGGGGACTTGCAGGGGCAGCCTGCGGGTGCCGGTCGAAGACCCGGCCGGCGTTCATCCTCATCTGGCGGCCTTGTCGCCGGATACCCGAACAAGCACAAGAACCGGAGTTTTGCGATGAGCCATATCCTGCGTGCCGCCGTATTGGCGGCGATCCTGCTGCCGCTGCCGTCCATGGCCGATCAGGCCGGCAAGAGCCCCAATGCCGTGCGCTACCACGGCGGCGACGAAATCATCCTCCAGGGCTTTCATTGGAACGTCGTCCGCGAAGCGCCCAACGACTGGTACAACATCCTCCGTCAGCAGGCCTCGACCATCGCCGCCGACGGCTTCTCGGCAATCTGGATGCCGGTGCCCTGGCGTGACTTCTCCAGCTGGAGCGACGGTAGCAAGTCCGGCGGCGGTGAGGGCTATTTCTGGCACGACTTCAACAAGAACGGCCGCTACGGCAGCGACGCCCAGCTGCGCCAGGCCGCCGGCGCGCTGGGCGGTGCCGGGGTGAAGGTGCTCTACGACGTGGTGCCCAATCACATGAACCGCGGCTACCCGGACAAGGAAATCAACCTGCCGGCCGGCCAGGGCTTCTGGCGCAACGACTGCGCCGACCCGGGCAACTACCCCAATGACTGCGACGACGGTGATCGTTTCATCGGCGGCGACGCGGACCTCAATACCGGCCATCCGCAGGTCTACGGCATGTTCCGCGACGAGCTTGCCAACCTGCGCAGCGGGTACGGTGCCGGCGGTTTCCGCTTCGACTTCGTCCGCGGCTACGCGCCGGAGCGGGTCGACAGCTGGATGACCGACAGCGCCGACAACAGCTTCTGCGTCGGCGAACTGTGGAAAGGCCCCTCTGAATACCCGAGCTGGGACTGGCGCAATACCGCCAGCTGGCAGCAGATCATCAAGGACTGGTCCGACCGGGCCAAGTGCCCGGTGTTCGACTTCGCGCTCAAGGAGCGCATGCAGAACGGGTCGGTCGCCGACTGGAAGAACGGTCTGAATGGCAACCCGGACCCGCGCTGGCGCGAGGTGGCGGTGACCTTCGTCGACAACCATGACACCGGCTACTCGCCCGGGCAAAACGGTGGCCAGCACCACTGGGCGCTGCAGGACGGGCTGATCCGCCAGGCCTACGCCTACATCCTCACCAGCCCCGGCACGCCGGTGGTGTACTGGTCGCACATGTACGACTGGGGCTACGGCGACTTCATCCGCCAGCTGATTCAGGTACGTCGCGCAGCCGGCGTGCGTGCCGATTCGGCGATCACCTTCCACAGCGGCTACAGCGGCCTGGTCGCCACCGTCAGCGGCAGCCAGCAGACCCTGGTGGTGGCGCTCAACTCCGATCTGGGCAATCCCGGACAGGTCGCCAGCGGCAGCTTCAGCGAGGCGGTCAACGCCAGCAACGGCCAGGTGCGGGTCTGGCGCAGCGGCACGGGTGATGGCGGCGGGGATGACGGTGGCGAGGGTGGCCTGGTCAGTGTGAATTTCCGCTGCGACAACGGCGTGACGCAGATGGGCGACAGCGTCTACGCGGTGGGCAACGTCAGCCAGCTCGGCAACTGGAGCCCGGCCTCCGCCGTGCGCCTGACCGATACCAGCGCCTACCCGACCTGGAAGGGCAGCATCTCCCTGCCTGCCGGCCAGGATGTGGAATGGAAATGCCTGATCCGCAATGAGGCCAACGCAACGCTGGTGCGGCAATGGCAGGGCGGGGCCAACAACAGCGTGACGCCCAGTGAGGGCGCCACCACGGTTGGCCGGCTCTAGCCGGACGCGGTATCTGCGGCCCGCCTCGCCATCGTGAGGCGGGCTCTTTTCGTCGCTGGCACCGTCGCGATGGGCTGAAGCCCAGCGTTTCAGCGCTTCGGTCAGGCAACGTCCCCCTCGGCTAGCGCACTTTCCACCGCTGCCGCAGCAGCGCAGCTCACTACCCTTCGGCGCTCTGCATATCGCCCAGCTGCCAGCCTACTGCCTGTGCTTCCGCCAGGCGCAGGTCGTTCAGCAGCGCTTCGCGGTCTGGGTGTCGTTCGTTGGCCAGCGCACCGTTGGCGAGCAGCTCGGCATGTTGGGTGGTGGCTTTATCCCGGAGCCAGGCCAGGCGCTGCAGGGTCAGTGGCGTGCAGCTCTGTCCGCTGAGGTCGTCCTTGACGTCCAGCCAGTGCGAGCGCCAGGCTTCCTGCAGGTACAGCCCGCCCAGATCGCCAGCCAGCGCGTTGCGCCAGCGACGCATCAGGCCGCTCAGCCAGTCCAATACCGTTTCGCTTGCGCCGCGGCCAGTCAGCTCTCGATGCAACCGCTGGTAGGCATCCAGCGCGATGCGTTTCTCCAGCTCGAAATCGGCCAGTGCCCATGTCTCGCTTTGTTGCTCCATACGCAGCAGGCAGGCAAACAGCTGCCGTGTCTCGAAACGTTCGGCGGGATGAAAGCCAGGCGAGGCCAGGCCGTCGCTGTTGTACTGGCGCAGCGGGTCGAAGGGGTAGAGGTAGCCAAAATCAAACAGGCGGATGCGGCCATCGTCCAGGGTGTTGCCCGGTGCCAGATCCCACTCGAACAGGCCAGCCAGCACCAAGACGATCAGCAGGTCGAACAGCTCGACGAGCTGACGCTCATCCCAGCGATCGATGCGCCGGCCTTCGACCCAGGGCGACAGCACGATGCCCTGCTGCAGCGAGGCGTACTGCGTCGGCACGATGCCGGCCAGGCGTTCGGCCTGCTCCGGCGTGCGCATCAGCCGGGCAAGGTCGCGGCGGCGCTGCAGCTCGTTGAGAAAGCTCGTCTGGCCATCGGGGTTCTGCACACGACAGGGCCGCCGGGCGACCTTCAGCGCCCAGTCGTGGCCGGCCAGCTCCACGCGGTAGACGCGCGCAGTCAGACCGTCGTCGAGGCAGGCACGCACCCAGGGCTCGTCGCCGCGCACCGCCGCCAGCTGTTCCGGCGGCAACGGGCAATCCTCGGCGCGGCCCAGGCGAAACTCGGTGCCGCTGGCGAGAAAGGCCAGCTGGGCCTGACGCCGCGCCGCTGCGGTCAGCGAGGCGGCACTCATCGGGCCTGCACCACGATGACCTTGTCCTCGCCCAGTTCACGAGCGAAGGCATAAGGCTGGCCGGGCGAAAGCAGTCGATGTTCACCCGCGCCGATCGCCGGATGGCGCGCACGGAACCGGCCGATTCGCTGCCAGTGCTCGATCAGTGCGGCAACTTCGGGGCGTTCGTGCTCGGCCCAGTTCATCGGGCTGCGCGTGCCCTGATACGGGTCCGAACCGCTGGCACCGAAGGTGCGGGCGCTTTCGTCGCCGTAATAGATTTGCACTGCGCCGGGCGCCAGCAGCAGGGCGGCGGCGAGGCCGCGCTGGCGGGTCAGGTCGCCCTTGGCCAGCTGATTGAACAGCGCCGTGTCGTGGGACGAGGCGTAGCTCAGCAGGTTATGGCTGGGCGTCTCGGCCAGGCGCCGGGCGTAGTCGGCGTAACTGGACTCGGCGGCGGCCAGGCAGTCGCTGCCTGCCACGGCCTGCTCCTGAAAGTTGAAGTTGATCAGCGCGTCAAAACCCTGATCCAGATAGTCGCTGGCCTCGGGGCCATGACCGAACACTTCGCCGACCATCCAGAACGGCTCGTCGGCCATGGGATCGTCCGGGTTGGCGCGGGCCCAGTCGGCGCGGGCGCGCTCGGCCGCCACGCGCAGTTCGGCCCAGGTCGATGGCTCGACATGCTTGACGGTGTCGGCACGGAAACCATCAACACCGTATTCGCGGACCCAGAGTGTCAGCCATTCGATCAGGTAGTCGCGCACCCGGTAGCCCTCGCGCGGCTCGGCACGGGTCTGCGCCTTGCGCGCGAGAAACTCGGGCAGCGCGACGACCGCCTCGGATTCGGTACGGAAATCCGGCAGAAAGGCCAGCGAGCCCTTGAGCGGATCGACCGTGCTACTGGGCGGTGTGTCGTAATCTGCGATGCCCGCCCGCACCCAGTCGCGGCCCCACCAGGCGGCCCAGCTCGGATGCTCGTAGTCCACCAGGTTGTGGTAGGCGTGCAGATTTTCGTGGGCTTCCGGCTGCCAGGTGCTCCATTGCTCGGGTAGGTACTCGGCCATGCCGTCGCGCAGGGCGCCGAAGCCCTGTTGCTGCATGTCCTGCAGGGTCGAATAGCCAGGATGGTTCAGCACCACGTCGAACAACACGCGGATGCCGCGGGCATGGGCGGCGCGGATCAGCGCGCGCAGGTCGTCCTCGCTGCCCATGTTGGCATCGAGCTGGGTGAAATCCAGGGCGTAGTAGCCGTGGTAGCCGTAGTGGCGGAAGTCGCCGCCATCGCCGCCGCCGACCCAGCCGTGGATCTGCTCGTAGGGTGCGCTGATCCACAGCGCATCGACGCCGAGGCTGGCGATATGGTCGAGCCGTTCGGTCAGCCCCTTGAGATCGCCGCCGTGGAAGGTGCCGATTTCATCGAGACCGTCCGGCTCGCGGCCATAGCTGCGGTCGTTGCCTGGATCGCCATTGGCGAAACGGTCGGTGAGCACGAAATAGACGATCGCGTTGCGCCAGTCGCGCGGTGCCGGTTTGGCCGGCTCGGCGGCTTCGAGCAGCAAGAGGCCGTCGCTGCCGGCGGCGGGTTGCAATGTCACCTGGCCGTTGCGCACCACCGCCGTGGCGCCGGATAGCGCATCGCGCAGGGTCTGGCCATTGCGGAACACGTCTCCAACCGACACGTTTACCGGTCTGCCATCCCAGGCCTGGCAGACTGGTGCCGCTGCCTTCGGCTCGGCGGCCTTGACTGGTAACAGGCGCAGCGCCGCTGAGGCGCCGGTCTCGACGATCAAGCGATAGCGCCCCGCCTCGGGCACTTCGTAGCGGTAGGCGCTGTCTTTGCCAAGCGGCTGACGACGGAACGGCGCAAGCGCGGTGTTTTCGACGCCTGCTTGCGGCATCACCAGGTGCAGCCGACCGGGTTCGAGTTCCAGCAGCGTGTCGTAGCGATCGGCTGCCAAGGCGTTCCAGCTCGGTGACAGCGGCTGGTCGTTCAGGCGAACGCTCAGCTCGGGAGCGGCGAGGCCGGACAAGGGCAGGGCGAGGCCGAACAGTAGCGGCAGGGCGGATAACCGGTGGGCGCGCATCAAAATGTGGCTCCATTATGCTTTTTCGCTACATTTGACCGCGCGTTGGCAGCCGGGTATAGGCGTAAACCCCAGGCTGATGGCGTATTTTGTGCCGTTGCGACGGCTGATCTACGCCCCGCTTCTACGCCCTCCGCCCCCTCGGGGAGGAGGATGCACATGGCACAGGACGCGCCGAGGATGGAACGACTGCCAGAGCCTCAGGCCGGCAGCAGGTGGAACAACTAATAAGAAGCCACGAGGAAAGCGAAGCATGAACAAGAAATTCTGGTGTATCGCCACCGTCGGCCTGGCGGCCACCTTCAGCCTGCCGCTACCGGCGCTGGCGGCGATCGAGGAAGGCAAGCTGGTCGTCTGGATCAACGGCGACAAGGGCTATAAAGGCCTCGCCGAAGTCGGCAAGAAGTTCACCGCCGAAACCGGCATTCCCGTCGAAGTGGCCCACCCCGACAGCGCCACCGACAAGTTCCAACAGGCAGCCGCCACCGGCAACGGCCCGGACATCTTCATCTGGGCCCACGACCGCATCGGCGAATGGGCCAAGAGCGGCCTGCTCACCCCCGTCACCCCCAGCGCCGACACCAAGTCGGGCATCGCCGACTTCTCCTGGCAGGCGGTGACCTACGACAACAAGCTGTGGGGCTACCCGATTTCGGTGGAAACCATCGGCCTGATCTACAACAAGGCGCTGGTGGACACCCCGCCGAAGAGCTTCGATGACGTCCTCGCGCTCAACGAAAAGCTCTCAGCGCAAGGCAAGCGCGCCATCCTCTGGGACTACAACAACACCTACTTCACCTGGCCGCTGCTGTCGGCCAAGGGCGGCTACGTGTTCGAGCAGGCCGACGGCGGCTACGACGTCAAATCCACCGGGGTGAACAACGCCGGCGCCAAGGCCGGAGCCAAGGTGCTGCGCGAGCTGATCGACAAGGGTGTGATGCCCAAGGGTGCCGATTACAGCGTGGCTGAGGCAGCCTTCAACAAGGGTGACTCGGCGATGATGATCAGCGGCCCATGGGCCTGGTCGAACATCGAGAAGAGCGGCATCGATTTCGGGGTCGCGCCGATCCCAGCCATCGATGGCGAGGCGGGCAAGCCTTTCGTCGGCGTCGCCGCCGCGCTGCTCAACGCCGCCAGCCCGAACAAGGACCTGGCTGTGGAGTTTCTCGAGAACTACCTGCTCGAGGTCGAGGGCCTGAAGACGGTGAACGCCGACGTGCCGCTGGGTGCGGTCGCCAACACCGCCTACATGGAAGAGCTGTCCAGCAATCCGCACATCAAGGCGACCTTCGAGAACGCGCAGATGGGCCAGCCGATGCCCAACGTGCCGGAGATGGGTGCGTTCTGGTCGTCCATGGCCGCCGCGCTGACCAACATCACCTCCGGCCGACAGGATGTCGACGCCGCCCTGGACGATGCCGCCAAGCGCATCACCCGATGAACCCGTCGCCGGCCGCCGCCTCGGGCGCGCCGGCGGACTATGCTCCGTTCTCAAAGGTTCCGCTCCCGTGAATGCCCGTGCCGAGTTGCCCAGCCCAGTCATGACCCGTACGACCTCCCGGGGCTTGCCCCGCTCCCTGACCAACGGCCTGCGCTGGCTGGCGTGGCTGACCTTCAATTCCTTCGCGCTGTACCTGGTGGTCGCGCTCTACGTGCAGGGGCAGATGGCCTTCGCCCTGCTCGGGCTGGTGGTGACCGGAATCGCCAGCTACCTGTTCATCAACCGGAGGATGTACGCGCAGCGCTACATCTTTCCGTCGGTGGCCGGGATGCTGGTGTTCGTCATCTTTCCGCTGCTGTACACGGTGGGCATCGGCTTTACCAACTACAGCGGCAGCAACCTGCTGAGCCTGGCCCAGGTGGAGCAGTACCACCTGAGCCAGACCTACTTGGCCGGCGAGCGTTTTCGCTTCACCCTGCACCCGAGCCCCGACGGCGAGCGGCTGCGGGTGGACAAGGGCGAGCAGGGCGTGTTCGTCAGCTCGCCGCTGACCGGCGAGCCGGATGCGGAAGCACCGCTGACGCTGCAGCCGGCCGAGGACGTCGATGGGCTGGGCGAGGCGCTGCCGCTGCGCGAGGTGATTCAGCGGCGCAAGGCGCTGGAGCAATGGGTCATGCAGGGGCCGGACGGCAGCCTGCTGCGGCTGTACGGATTGCGTGAAGTCGCCGCCGTCGAACCCGTCTACCGTAAGGATGGCCCCGGCGTGCTGGTCGATACCCGCAGCGGTACTCGTCTGACCGCCGACATGGAGCGCGGCTTCTATGTCGACGAGACGGGCAAGGCGGTGCCGCCGGGCTTCACCGTGTTCGCCGGCTTCGCCAACTTCACCCGGGTACTGAGCGAGCCGAGCATCCGTGAACCCTTCGTGCAGATCTTCGCCTGGACCTTTGCCTTCGCCGGGCTCACCGTGGTCTTCACGCTCGCCGTGGGGCTGGTGCTGGCCAGCCTGCTGCAATGGGAGCTGGTGCGCGGCAAGGCCTTTTACCGGCTGATGCTGATCCTGCCGTACGCGGTGCCGGGGTTCATTTCCATCCTGGTGTTCCGCGGCCTGTTCAACCAGAACTTCGGCGAGATCAACCTGCTGCTCGAGGGGCTGTTCGGCATCCGCCCGGACTGGTTCAGCGACCCGACCCTGGCACGCACGATGATCCTCATCGTCAACACCTGGCTCGGCTACCCCTACATGCTGCTGCTGTGCATGGGCCTCTTGCAGGCCATCCCGCGGGATCAGTACGAGGCCTCGGCCATCGATGGCGCCAGTCCGCTGGACAACCTGCTGCGCATTACCCTGCCGCAGCTGATCAAACCGCTGATGCCGCTGTTGATCGCCTGCTTTGCCTTCAACTTCAACAACTTCGTGCTGATCACCCTGCTGACCCGTGGCGGCCCGGACATCATCGGCGCGACCACGCCGGCCGGCACCACGGATCTCTTGGTCAGCTACACCTACCGC
>DNMQ01000333.1 GCA_003488145.1 Pseudomonas sp. | reverse complement strand
GACCGACCGGATGCTTCTGCACCGCCATGGTGCGTGAGCTGGTCAGCCTGGCAGGGCAGACGGACATCTGATGCGTATTCTGATCGCCAACGACGACGGGGTGTATGCACCCGGGCTCGCCGCGCTTTATGACGCGCTGGCGGATTATGCCGAGTGCACGGTGGTAGCCCCGATCCAGGACATGAGCGGCGCCAGCAGCGCCCTTACCCTGGACCGCCCGCTTCATCCTGTCAGCATGCCGAACGGCTTCATCGGGCTGAACGGCTCGCCCACCGATTGCGTGCATCTGGGCCTGAACGGGCTGCTCGAAGAAACACCGGACATGGTGGTTTCGGGCATCAACCTCGGCGCCAATCTGGGCGACGATGTGCTCTATTCCGGCACGGTTGCTGCGGCCATCGAAGGCCGCTTCACCGGCCGCCCGGCCTTTGCCTTCTCGCTGGTCTCTCGCTCGACGGAAAACCTGCCGACCGCTGCGCATATCGCGCGCCTGCTGGTGGAGAAGCACGACCAGCTCGAAGTGCCGCCGCGCACGGTGCTCAGCGTCAACGTGCCGAACCTGCCGCTTGATCACATTCGTGGTATCCAGCTCACTCGTCTGGGGCATCGCAGCCGTGCCAAGCCACCGGTCAAGCAGGCCAACCCTCGCGGCAAGGAGGGCTACTGGATATCCGTGGCCGGGGACGTCGAGGATGGCGGACCGGGTACCGATTTTCATGCGGTGATGCAGGGTTACGTATCGATTACCCCGCTGCAGCTGGATCGAACTTTTCATGAGGCCTTCAACGGTCTCGAGAGCTGGCTGGAGAACGTGCTGTGAGACATCGCGAACAAGACAGCCTGCTGCATGGGTCGGGAATGACCTCCCAACGCACCCGTGATCGCCTCATCCAGCGCCTGTACGAGGAAGGTCTTTCCAGCGCCCAAGTGCTCGAAGTCATCCGCCGCACGCCACGTCATCTGTTCGTAGACGAAGCCCTGGCGCACCGTGCCTATGAAGATACGGCGCTGCCGATCGGACACAACCAGACCATTTCCCAGCCGTTCATGGTTGCACGCATGAGCGAGCTGCTGCTGGCCGACGGGCCGCTGGACAAGGTTCTCGAAATCGGGACCGGCTCCGGCTACCAGACCGCCGTGCTGGCGCAGCTGGTCGAGCGGGTCTTCTCGGTCGAGCGCATTCAGGCGCTGCAGGACCGAGCCAAGGAGCGCCTCGCCGAACTCAAGCTGCGCAATGTGGTCTTTCGCTGGGGCGATGGTTGGGAAGGCTGGCCAGCATTGGCGCCTTACAACGGGATCATCGTCACCGCAGCGGCAGCCGATGTGCCGCAGGCCCTGCTCGATCAGTTGGCGCCCGGTGGGCGTCTGGTGATCCCGGTAGGGGCCGGCGAGGTCCAGCAACTCATGCTGATCATTCGAGAGGAAAACGGCTTTTCCCGCCGTCTTCTGGATACCGTACGTTTCGTGCCGCTGCTCAATGGCCCCGTGATTTGATCATTCAGCGGAAGAAAGCATGAAAGACGCTTTATTGTTGTACGCCAAGGGCATGGCCATGGGCGCAGCGGATGTGGTGCCCGGTGTCTCGGGCGGTACGGTGGCTTTCATCACCGGCATCTACGACGAGCTGCTGCGTTCGATCAGTGCGGTGCCCTATGCCATCCGCCCGTTGCTGCGGGGGCGCGTCGCCGAGGCGTGGAAGACCGCCAACGGCAGTTTTCTGGTGGTGCTGTTTGCCGGCATCCTGACCAGCATCCTCAGCCTGGCCAGGCTGATTACCTTCCTGCTGGAAGAGCATCCGATTCCCGTCTGGTCCTTCTTCTTCGGCCTGATCCTGGTTTCCGTGCATCTGGTGGGCAAGGAGATCCAGCGGCGCAACCTGTCGCGGCTGGTGAGTTTCTGCCTGGGTATCGGTTTCGCCTACTGGATAACGGTGGCGGCCCCGGTGCAATGGGGCAGTGACGGCCTGAGCCTGTTCTTCGCCGGTGCCATCGCCATCTGCGCCATGATCCTTCCGGGGATCTCTGGCAGCTTCATCCTCGTCTTGCTGGGGCTGTATCCGGTGGTGCTGGGTGCGGTAAAGAACTTCGATATCGGCGTGATGGCGATCTTCGCTGCCGGTTGCCTGGTGGGTCTGCTCAGCTTTGCCAAGTTCCTCAGCTGGCTGCTCAAGCGCTGGCGCGACCTGACCCTGGCGTTTCTGACCGGATTGATGCTCGGCTCGCTGAACAAGGTCTGGCCGTGGAAGGAAACGCTGACCTGGCGTACCAACTCCAGCGGCGAGAACGTTCCGGTCCTGCAGCAGAATCTGCTGCCCGGCGCCTATGGCGATCTGACCGGCCAGGACCCGCAGTTGCTGCTGGCCATACTGCTGGCCGTGGGCGGCATCGTCCTGGTGCTGGGTCTCGAGTGGTTCGCCGGGCGACGCCAGCCGATGACGGAAGGCGTTTGACGCACGTGTCTATGAAAGGGAGCGGGCATTGAGGCTCACAGCAGTACGGCGGTGGATTCGCGACCCTTTGGTCCGCTCGATGGTCGGCGTGCTGGTGATCGCCGGCACGCTGGTCGGTTGTGCATCCTCGCCTCCGGGCGGTGGTGTGCAGGTCGTCGATCGCAACCAGCGTGATCGTGTCACCAGCGGGCAGTACATCGTGCGCCGCGGCGACACGTTGTGGTCCATCGCTTTCCGCTTCGGCTGGGACTGGCGCGATCTGGCCCGCGTAAACGGCATTCAGCCGCCGCATGTCATCTATCCCGGTCAGCGGATTCGCTTCAGCGGCGGCGCCACCCGAACGGCGGCTGCTACACCGCAGCCGGTGCCCAAGCCTTCTTCCGGTCCCGCCCCATCCACCCCGGTCGTGGTCGCCAATCCGGTGCCGCGCCAGCCGGCGATCACCACACAACCTAAGCCCGCGGTTAGCCAGCCGGCGCGCACACCGGTTACGCCTGTGACCCGCTCTGCAAGCGGTTGGGCATGGCCAGCGAACGGCACGATCATCGGTCGTTTTTCCTCAAACGGTAGTTTGAATAAAGGAATTGATATCGCTGGGGATTTGGGACAGCCTGTCTTGGCTGCTTCTGATGGGACTGTTGTGTACGCCGGCAGTGGATTACGGGGTTACGGCGAACTTGTGATCATCAAGCACAGCGATACCTATGTAAGCGCCTACGGACACAACCGCAGGCTGCTGGTGCGGGAGGGCCAACAAGTCAAGGCTGGGCAAAGTATTGCCGAGATGGGATCGACGGGAACCGACCGGGTGAAGCTGCATTTCGAGATTCGTCGCCAGGGCAAACCCGTAGACCCGCTGCAATACCTGCCAAGACGTTGACCTGTCGCCTGCCTGTTCCAGCACTAGGTTGGGCTTGAGCGTAGCCAGGGACCCGCGCCGCTTGGGCCTGTTGTCGAACCCGGAACAGGACAAGAATAAAATGGCACTTAAAGACCACGCGCTGGAGTTTGACGTCGACGATGCGGTTCTGCTCATGGAAACGCCNNACAGCACAAGTTCATCGACTACAACCGGGCGCTAGATGCAACCCAGTTGTATCTCAACGAAATCGGTTTCTCCCCCCTCCTGACCCCCGAAGAAGAAGTGCATTTCGCGCGTTTGGCGCAGAAAGGCGATCCGGCGGGGCGCAAGCGCATGATCGAAAGCAACCTTCGCCTGGTGGTGAAGATCGCCCGACGCTACGTCAATCGCGGTCTTTCCCTGCTCGATCTGGTCGAGGAGGGCAATCTCGGTCTGATTCGCGCGGTGGAGAAATTCGACCCCGAGCGCGGCTTCCGCTTTTCCACCTATGCCACCTGGTGGATTCGACAGACCATCGAACGGGCGATCATGAATCAGACCCGCACGATTCGCCTGCCGATTCATGTGGTCAAGGAATTGAACGTCTACCTCCGGGCCGCTCGCGAGCTGACCCAGAAGCTCGACCACGAACCCAGCCCTGAAGAGATCGCCAACCTGCTGGAGAAGCCGGTCGGTGAGGTCAAGCGCATGCTCGGGCTGAACGAACGCGTCACTTCGGTGGACGTCTCGCTTGGCCCGGACACGGACAAGACGCTGCTCGATACACTGACTGACGATCGCCCGACCGATCCTTGCGAGCTTCTGCTGGATGACGATCTGTCCAACAGCATCGACCAATGGCTGTCTGATCTGTCCGAAAAGCAGCGGGAGGTGGTTATCCGTCGTTTTGGCCTGCGCGGCCATGAAGCCTCGACGCTGGAGGAGGTGGGGCAGGAGATCGGCCTGACCCGCGAGCGTGTTCGCCAGATTCAGGTGGAGGCGCTGCGCCGTCTGCGCGAGATTCTCGAGCGTAACGGCCTGTCGAGCGACGCGCTGTTCCAGTGACATCAATGTCGTCGGGTCTGGTTGCCGGGCCCGACGACAATCCCGCCGCTGCTGCACTCTTCCTGACCCCTTACACACTCGGCCTTGGGTCGATCCCTTGGCTTAATCCGTCGCGGTCGATTTTCCTGGTTGTCCTCTCCCTGTGTACGCATTTGCTTACAAGCGTTGTAAGCAAAGCCCACGAAACAGCTACGGCGACCGGCGATTTATGCCCGACTCAATGAGCAACTTACTGATTTTTATAGAAATTATTAGATGCTCTGGATGGGCCAGGCAGTGCTGCGGCTGGATGCCACAGCTTGTTGTCGTCACGCCGATCATTAATATCGCACCCGTGCTCAGGGATTAGCGCGGCCTTCAGGATGAAGGTCAAGGACCGCCGCAGGAAGCGGTGTCATCCAGGAAGATGAGAAGGGATACAGGGAACAAGGAAGGAGGCGGGCGGGGTCAAACCCGCCCCTTTTTTTGCCTGCAAGAAACTCCCGCTGAACCGAGTGGCCGGGGCACGGCCTAATAGGAACAGTCCATCAGCGGAGAACCACATGAACGGCGACCAGCACAACGACCAGCCCACCAAAGAGCAGGACGACGTGACCCGTCGGCCGGATGAGGCTGATGAAGATCAGCTCGATGAGGCTATCGAAGAAACCTTTCCCGCCAGCGATCCGATCTCGCCCTGATCAACCGGAGGCGCACGCTCAGACGGCTTGTTCCTTCCCCTCCGTACGCATCAATAGCGCAGGCATGATATGCCTGCGCAACAGCGGCGCCACATCCTCCCTCGCGCAGGGCGCGATCTCCAGCCAACCCAGTTCTTCCAGTTCGGCCTGCACCTTCACTGCGTGGGGCAGGCGTCCGATGAACACATCCGCCTCCACCTGATGGTCCGGCTCGTTGGCAGCCGGTGCGCGGAAATGCCCGAACGACTCGAGGTCATCATCCTCGAGCCTCAGGTCGAGTTCTTCATGAAGCTCACGCTTGAGGGTTTGCAGAGGTGTTTCGCCCGGCTCCGCCTTGCCCCCGGGGAGCATGAAGAAGCGGGTGCTGCGTTTGCGCACGACCAGGAGGCGTCCGCGTTCGTCGATCAGGCAGGCGATGGCGATGTTCAGGGTTGCAGCTGGCATGGGCATCATCCTTCGGTCATTGAACAGGGCAATCAGTGCCTTGGTCCGTCGGTAGCGGGCCAGTCGGTCGGCCAGGGTGTCAGGCAGCTGGTCCGTCATGACGAAGCCAAGTTGCGTATAGAAATCCAGAAGTTCCGGTTTACAGAACAGCCAGACCGGTCCGCTGTTCGACATCAGCGCTTCGCGTACAAGCTGCGCGCCGATGCCGCGGCTCCGCTGCGAAGGGGTCACCAACAAGCCGGTCAGAAAATGCCCATCCGCTACTGGCGTCAGGCAGAGCCCACCCAGGATAGCGCCGCGCCGGACCACCCAGCATGTGGCCTCGGGACGTATGCGGTTACGGCTGTTGTGGGCTCGATAGAACCTGACCAGCAGCGGCTGCAGAGCCTTGGGGAGCGGCGAATAGTCGAGAGTGGGCATGACCGACCGTGGATTCTTCGAGGGCGCTAGTCTAGCGCCTGAGCTGCGATCACCATACGCCCTGTATCCGACCGCTGCCGTTCATCCGTTCGCTGCATCTTTTCCGTCGTCTTGGCGCTCTCACCCTTAGCGTTTCCAACGACAGGAATAACAACATGTTGGATCTACTGATTGTGCTCGCATTCGTTTTCTACGGCCTTTCGGCAGGGATGCGCGCCCGCTCCAAAGCCTCGCAGAGCCTTCACGAATACTTTCTTGCCGGACGAACCATCAAGGGCTGGCGCGCGGGTGTGTCGATGTCCGCCACGCAGTTCGCGGCCGATACGCCGTTGCTGGTCAGCGGTCTCGTCGCGACTGCCGGGGTCTTCGCGTTGTGGCGGCTGTGGATCTATGGGTTGGCATTCCTGCTGCTGGCATGGGTATTCGCCTCCGGCTGGCGCCGTGCCGGGGTGCTCACCGACGCCGAACTCACTCGTGTGCGCTACAGCGGTCCCGCAGTGGTGCCGTTGCGGCTGTTCAAGGCGATTTATTACGGCACCGTTATCAACTGTGTGGTGCTGGCGATGGTACTGGTCGCGGCCATTCGCATTGCCGAGGTGTTTCTGCCATGGCACGAGTGGCTGCCGGGCGGCGTCTACGCGGTGATCATGGGCGCAGTGGAAGCCAGCGGCATACGGCTTGGCGAGAGCATCAGTGGGCTCGATCAGCTGACGACCAGCACCAACAATCTCATTTCGATCCTGTTGATCCTGACCTTCACGGCGATGTACTCGATCACTGGAGGCCTGCGTGCGGTGGTGCAGACCGATGTCATGCAGTTCAGCGTGGCGATGCTGGGAACGTTGGTATATGCCTGGTTCGTGGTGGACGCAGCCGGTGGACTGGGCGGCCTGACCGATCGGATCGTCGAGCTGTATGGCAGCGAGCAGGCGGCCAAGATGCTTTCGTTCTCACCGCCGAGCAACGCCGGCGAGGCGCTGACGCCATTTCTGGTGATCGTCGGTTTGCAGTGGCTGTTCCAGATGAATTCCGACGGTACCGGATACCTGGCGCAGCGCAGCATGGCTTGCCCGACAGATCGTGAGGCGCGTATTGCCGGTTTGGTATTCACCTGGCTGCAGATATTCCTGCGCAGCCTGTTCTGGCTGGCGATCGCGATCGGTCTGCTGGTGCTGTATCCGTTCAGTCCAGAAGAGATGAGTGGTGAAGGCTTCACCGCCGCGCGCGAGGCGCTGTTAGATC
The DNA here is from genome assembly GCA_003488145.1 of Pseudomonas sp. GTDB lineage: Bacteria > Pseudomonadota > Gammaproteobacteria > Pseudomonadales > Pseudomonadaceae > Stutzerimonas. The sequence goes on along the minus strand of DNMQ01000333.1, from coordinate 63 downwards.
GGAAGCGCGTCGTGTAGGGAAAGGGTGTAGATCTCGGTGGTCGCCGTAGCATTAAACAAAACA
>DNMQ01000334.1 GCA_003488145.1 Pseudomonas sp. | reverse complement strand
AAAGGGACGGCAATCTCGCCGCATCGCGCCTTGTGTCTGCCTCCCGGCCAACACAAGTCAGGTGAAGAAAGGAGAACGCAATGACCAGAGCAACCAAAACAATTTTCTCGGGCGCATTCGCCTTGCTGTTCGGAGTAGCGGCTAACCTGGCGCTTGCCGCCGAAGGCGAAAACTTCGTCGACGAGGCTTCGGCCAAAGGTATTGCAGAAATCGAAACGGCGAAGATGGCCCTGGACAAGGGTACTTCGGAGGATGTGAAGCAATTCGCCCAGATGATGATCGACGACCACACCAAGGCCAATCAGGAGCTTGCGCAACTGGCTCAGGCCAAAGACCTGGAAATGTCCGACGAGGCCACGCTGATGGACAAGGCCAAAGCCATGATCCTGAAGCTGCGTGATGGCGAGAATTTCGACGAAGCCTACGCCAACAATCAGGTCGTCGCTCACGAGCAGACCATCGAGATGTATCAGGACTACGTGGAGGGTGGCGAGAACGCCGACCTGAAGCAGTTCGCTCAAAAAGCGTTGCCGAAGCTGGAAGAGCATCTCAAGCAGGCCAAGGATCTTCAGGCCAAGCACGGCGCCAAAGATTGACCAAAGCCTAGCCCGATACCGCCTGGGTGTCGGGCTAAACCTCAGCCGGAAGCTGCCAGTCGATCACCTGCATCCCCTGCTGCCTGAGAAACTGGTTGGCGCGACTGAAGTGACCGTTACCGATGAATCCGCGGTGCGCCGAGAGAGGCGAAGGATGCACCGACTTCAGCATCAGATGCCGCGTGGCGTCTATCAGTTTCGATTTGGATTGCGCATGGGCGCCCCAAAGCATGAATACCAGGTGCGGACGCCGCTCGCTGACCACCTCAATGATTCGATCGGTGAATAGCTGCCACCCCGCTTTGGCATGCGAACCGGCGACACCCTGTTCCACGGTGAGCGAAGTATTGAGCAATAGCACGCCCTGTTCTGCCCAGTGCTGCAGATAGCCATGCCGAGGGATATCAAGATTCAAGTCGCGCTTGAGTTCCTTGAAGATGTTCTGCAGTGACGGCGGTGGTGCCACGCCCGGCTGTACCGAAAAGCAAAGTCCATGGGCCTGACCGGCACCGTGGTAGGGATCCTGCCCAAGGATCACTACCTTGACCTGATCGAGCGGCGTCGAATTGAGCGCGTTGAAGATCATCGGCCCCGGCGGAAATATCACCTTGCCCGCAGCCTTCTCTTGCCGAAGGAAAGCGCCAAGCTCAAGCATGTATGGCTTGTCGAACTCCTCGCGCAGCGCTTCTTTCCAGCCAGCCTCCAGCCTGATGCGATCGTCTTGAGTCATGAGCTGTTTCCGGATGGCGTAGCCGCCGAACCCTAGAAAACGGCTTCATTGTTGTCAACCGCAAAACGGCCAAATCACTGAGCTACCGCAAGTTCGACCCTCCCTCCTTTAGTCATAATCGCACCTGGCTCACGTACTGACGCCGGCGCCGCCTTCGAGCCGCACATAAAGAGTGACGCACACACCGGCGGCAGGGTAAAAAAGCTAACTGCCAATAAACCAATAACAAAAGCTATAACAAGGAACATGCTATGAACCGGATCACCCTTCTGGCGCTAGGGCTGGGGTTCTGTCTTACGGCCCAGGCTGCTGACCCCATCACGCTCGGCCTCAACTACCCCCGTACCGGCAGCTACAAGGAAGAAGGCCTTGCACAAATGCGCGGAGCCTTGTTGGCAATCGACGAGATCAACGAGGCGGGCGGTGTTCTGGGCCGCCCGCTACGCCTGATCAGCCGCAATACCGCATCCCGCCCCGAAAAGGCCGTTGCTAACGTCGACAAGATGGCGGATGAAGGCGTTGCCATGCTATTCGGCGGCGTATCCAGCGCAGTGGCCATTGCCGCGAGCAAGCGCGCCAAGGAGCGAGGGCTGCTGTACTTCGGCACCCTGACCTACTCCAACGACACAACCGGCAAGGATGGCCACCGCTACATGTTCCGCGAGTGCAACAACGCATGGATGAGCGCGCGGGTGCTGGGGCAGTATCTGAACGAGAAAATGCCCGGCAAGACCTACTTTTACATCACCTCCGACTACACCTGGGGCCATACCAGCGAGAGCTCGCTGCGCCAAGCGACCGGCACCGTCGACCAGAACAAGCACCAGGGGGTCAAGACAGCCTTCCCAGGCGCACGCCTGTCCGACTACCGCGCGGCGCTGGAAAAGGCAGCCAACAGCGGTGCCGAGGTCCTGGTATTGGTCCTGTTTGGCGAAGACATGGTGCGAGCCATGCGTATCGCCGACGAACTCGACTTGAACAAGAAGATGCAGATTGCGGTTCCCAACCTGACGCAGTCCATGGTCGAACTCGCCGGCCCGGACATCATGCGCGGCGTGCTCGGCACCGAGCCCTGGACCTGGCGCGTACCCGAACTCGAAGGTTCCGAACGCGGCAAGGCATTCGTGCGTGACTTCGGTGAGCGTTACCAGACGCACCCATCAAGCTCCGCGGCTTCGGCCTACAGCATCGTCTATCAGTGGGCAGATGCCGCCACTCGCGCCAAGAGCATCGGCAGTGAGCAAGTCATCGCGGCCCTGGAAAACCACAGCTACAGCCTGCTCAAGGATCAGCAGCAGTGGCGCGAGTTCGACCACCAGAACGTGCAGACCGTCTACGCCATTCAGGTAAAGCCACGCGAAGAAGTGCTCAAGGATCGCTTCAAGCAGGACTATTTCGAGATCGTCCACCGTTTATCCGGCGAGCAGGCTGCGCCGACGCTGGCCGAATGGCAGGAAGAGCGTCGCGCGGGCGGGCAGCCGGCTAGGCTACAGTGAAAGAACGATGGAGCATCTGGGACAGCACCCGGGCGCTCCATCGGGTCGTCTGACCGACCGGAACGCTGCAACCTCGCTGCATTGAAGGACTCTCAAGAGGAGCGACGTTATCGGTCGCTCGTCAGCGGAGCCCTGAAACGCACGAGGATTTCGACCATGAGCACTGCAGTAGAGCCCTACCAAGCCGGTGTCTTCGACCTGACCCACAAGCTGACCGTGGAGAAGCATGGTCACACCGCCCTCATCACGATCAACCATCCGCCTGCCAACACCTGGGACCGCGAGTCACTCATCGGGCTCAAGCAGATCATCGACCATCTGAACCACGATGACGAAATCTACGCACTGGTGATCTGCGGTCAGGGCGAGAAGTTCTTCAGCGCGGGTGCGGACCTGAAACTCTTCGCTGATGGTGATCGCAACCGAGCCCGGGAAATGGCCCGCCGCTTTGGCGAAGCCTTTGAGGCGCTGCGCGATTTCCGCGGTGTCTCCATCGCTGCAATCAACGGATTCGCCCTTGGCGGGGGCCTGGAATGCGCACTGGCCTGCGACCTGCGCATCGCCGAGCAGCAGGCGCAAATGGGCTTGCCGGAGGCTTCGGTGGGCCTGCTGCCCTGTGCGGGCGGCACCCAGGCACTGGCCTGGCTGGTGGGCGAAGGCTGGGCCAAACGCATGATCCTCTGTGGCGAGCGCATCACGGCAGAAACTGCGCTGCGCATCGGACTGGTGGAGCAGGTGGTCGACCCCGGCCAATCGCGTGGCCACGCATTGATGCTCGCATCCCGGGTCGCGCGGCAAAGCCCTGTTGCGGTGCGTGCCATCAAGCCGTTGATCAACGCGGCCCGTAAACGGGTGCCCAATACGCTTGCCGCCGCCGAGCGCGAGGCCTTCGTCGAGCTGTTCGAGGCCGACGACACCCTGGAGGGTGTCAATGCGTTCCTCGAGAAGCGCGACCCTCGCTGGCGCAACCGATGACCGCCGTACCAAACGCAGCCTTACAGGACCTGCCCGCCAATCCGGCGCCGAGGATTACATGCACGTCACCTTCGAAGAACGCCCCGCCCTGCATGGCATGCGAATAGCCATTGTCACCCTGGACGCCGCGCAGCAACTCAACGCCCTGAGCCTGCCGATGATCGACGCACTGCTTGACCAGCTTGGCCGCTGGGCCAACGAGCCGGCAGTCGCCTGCGTGCTGTTACGCGGGAACGGTGCCAAGGCGTTCTGCGCCGGTGGCGACGTACGCCGCCTTGCAGAGGCCTGCCGAGGCGAGCCCGGAACGGTGCCGGCCTTGGCCGAGCGTTTCTTTGCCGACGAGTACCGCCTCGTCCACCTGCTGCACCATTACCCGAAGCCGCTGATCTGCTGGGGCCATGGCTACGTGATGGGCGGCGGTATGGGGCTCCTGCAGAGCGCGACGATCCGCATCGTTACACCGGATAGTTGGCTGGCGATGCCGGAAGTCGCCATCGGCCTGCATACGGATGTCGGCGCGAGCTGGTTCCTTCCTCGCCTGGCTGGCAGGCTGGGTCTGTTTCTGGGCCTCACCGGCACGCGGGTGAATGCCCGCGATGCACTGGACATCGGTCTTGCCGACCGCTGCCTGATGGACGAGCAACAGCCCGAACTCATCGAGGGGCTGGTCCAGATCAACTGGCAGGACCAGGCGCACAGCCAGCTGCACAGTCTGTTGCGGGCCTTGTCCAGGCACGCCACTGCACAGCTGCCCGCACCCAGGTTGCTGCCACGACGAGAGCGGATCGATGAACTGCTGGACGTGGCTGAGCTCGCGCATGCATGGCAGGCCTTGGCCGCGTTGCAGGATGATTCTGACGAAGTAATCGCGCAGGCCGCTCGCGGCCTGCGCGACGGATGCCCACTGAGCGCCCATCTCGCCTGGCGACAGCAGGAAAAAGGCCGGAAGCTGTCGCTGGGCCAGGCATTGCAGATGGAGTACGCGCTAAGCCTGAATTGCTGTCGCCACCCGGAGTTCGCCGAAGGCGTCCGTGCCCGCTTGATCGACAAGGACAATAGGCCAGGCTGGCATTGGCCGGACGCCCACCACGTTCCTCCAGCGGTGGTCGAGGCGCACTTCGAGCCGACCTGGGAAGGGGATCATCCACTGACCGGCCTGGCCTGAATGCCCTCTCATCACCGATAGTAGTGCTGACGGCCGCCCCTATCGTAATGCGGCCGTAGCCGATGATCGCGCCCATCCCTGATCAACGGCGGACGCTGCTGGCGATGTTCCTGACGCCAGTAGCCACGTCGTTCGAAGCCGCGATGGCGGTCGTAGTATTGCGGCGGAAGCTGACTCTGATAACGCGGCGGCAGGTTGCGCGGGTACTGCGGATAGTGGGAATAAGGGCTTCGCGGGTCGTATTGATGCGGACGGTTGTGCTGACGATAGTCCCGGTCATAGTGTCGCGGCGCCGGATTGTAGTAGCGCGGACTCTCCGCCTGGAAGACCCAGACGCCGTCTCGCCGCTCCGCATGGGCCTGCAGGCTCATGCCCAGGCCGACACAGAGCAGAATAAGCAGTGAAGAACGAATGCTCATGGAAACCACCTCCGATGGCGTCACAGGCTTCGATTCATCAGACCACAACCGTGAGACAGCTGCAGAAACAGCGGACAACCGGCAGCTCTGACACGACGTCATGCGTCGTGCGAGGACCGCGACGGGCCGCCGCACCTTGTATGGCTGCCGCTGCTTCCCGATAATAGCGGCCCTTTAGCCCCACGGCTCTCGCAGAGCGGACGGAACGGGAATAGACCCTAGATGACCGAACTCGCCCTGATCATGGTTAGCGCCATCCTGGTCAACAATTTCGTGCTGGTGCAGTTCCTCGGTCTGTGCCCGTTCATGGGCGTCTCGAAAAAGATCGAGACCGCCATCGGCCTCTCGCTGGCCACCACCTTCGTGCTGACGCTTGCTGCTATGTGCAGCTACCTCGTCCAGCAGTATGTGCTCAAGCCGCTGGACCTCGAGTTTCTACGCACCATCAGTTTCATTCTGGTGATCGCGGTGACCGTTCAGTTCACCGAGATGGTGGTGAACAAGACCAGTCCGCTGCTGTACCGCGTACTCGGCATCTTTCTGCCACTGATCACCACCAACTGCATCGTGCTCGGCGTGGCGCTGCTCAATGCCAACAAAGCCGAATTCACCTTTCTCACCGCCACCGTCAACGGCTTCGCCGCGGGGCTGGGCTTTTCCCTGGTGCTCGTACTGTTCGCTGCCATGCGCGAGCGCATCGCCATTGCCGACGTGCCGAAGTCGTTCCAGGGCGCGGCGATCGGCATGGTCACGGCCGGCCTGATGTCGCTGGCGTTCATGGGCTTCACCGGGCTGATCAAGCTATGAGCGCAGTCGTCATCGCGATCCTCGCCCTGCTCGCCCTGTGCCTGCTCGGAGGCGCCATCCTCGGTTTCGCCGCTGTGCGTTTTCGTGTCGAAGGCGATCCGATCGCCGAGCAGATCAATGCCCTGCTACCCCAGACCCAATGTGGCCAGTGCGGCTATCCGGGCTGCAAACCCTACGCCGAAGCCATTGCCGGCGGCGACAAGATCAACAAGTGTCCACCGGGCGGCGAAGCAACCATCCAGGCCCTGGCCGACCTGCTCGATGTCGAGGCGGAGCCGCTGGATGCCGAGGGTGGCGAAAAGCCGCAGATGGTCGCCTACATCCGTGAAGCCGAGTGCATCGGCTGCACCAAGTGCATCCAGGCCTGCCCGGTTGACGCCATCGTCGGTGCCGCGCGGCAGATGCACACCGTGATCATTTCCGAGTGCACCGGCTGCGACCTGTGTGTCGAACCCTGCCCGGTGGACTGCATCGACATGATCGAAGTGGGCAGCAACCTGCAGAGCTGGAAATGGAACCGGCCGCTGGCGCCCGGCCAGCTGATCGCGACTGACCGGGAGCAGGCGGCATGACCTCACTAAAGGTATGGGACATCCACGGCGGCATCCATCCGCCAGAGCACAAGGAGCTGTCCAACCGCACCCCGATCCAGCCGGCGCCACTGCCCAAGCGCCTGATTCTGCCGCTGGCGCAGCACCTTGGCGCGCCCGCCGAACCCTGTGTGACGCTCGGCGAGCACGTGCTCAAGGGCCAGCAGATCGCCGTCGCCAGCGGCTTCGTCAGCGCCGCGCTCCATGCGCCGACATCCGGCGTGGTCAGCTTCATCGGCCCGCAGCCCTACCC
>DNMQ01000489.1 GCA_003488145.1 Pseudomonas sp. | reverse complement strand
GTCGACGAGTTCTACGACCGCAACGTCAAGCTCATCATCTCTGCCGAGGTCGAGCTCAAGGACCTCTATACCGGTGGTCGCCTGGAGTTCGAATTCCAGCGGACCCTGAGCCGGCGGCTGGAAATGCAATCGCACGAGTACCTGTCGCGGCCGCACAAGCCCTGACCATGGCGTGGCCGCGAAGACCGACTCTTCGCGGCCAAAGGCCGCTTTCTCGCAACGTCTGGCACTGCGCCTTAGTAGGCGCGGTCTTCGTCAAGAAGGCGTATGCCAGCTGTCGGTACCTGCTTCAGCAAGCCAGCCTTGGCTGTTCCGTGGTCGCCCTTACGACTCAGGCCGGTATTTCTGCCGGTAGTGATTGGGTGACAGCTCGGTGTGCTGGCGGAACAGGCGGGCGAAGAAGCTCGCATCGTCGTAGCCCACTTCGTAGCTGATCGTCTTGATGCTCTTGCCGGTGGTGGCGAGCAGGCTTTTCGCCGTCTCGATCCGCAGGCGTTGCAGATAGTGCAGCGGCTTGTCGCCGGTGGCGGCCTGGAAGCGGCGCATGAAGTTGCGAATGCTCATGCCGTGCTGCCGCGCCACGTCCTCGAAGCGAAACTTTTCGGCGAAGTTGGCTTCCAGCCATTCCTGTATCTGCAGAATCCGCGTATCCAGATGCAGCTTCTGCCCGCCGAAACCCAAGCGCCCCGGGCTGTAACTGCGTTGTAGCTCGTAAAGCACGTCACGCGCCATGCCCTGGGCCACGTGTGCGCCGCAGAAGCGCTCGACCAGATACATGTACAGGTCGCAGGCCGAGGTCGTGCCGCCTGCGCAGTAGAGGTTGTCGCTGTCGGTGAGGTGCTTGTCGGCGCTGAAAGCCACACCGGGGAAGCGCTCGACGAAGTCATTGGCAAAGCGCCAGTGGGTGGTCGCCTCGCGGCCTTCCAGGAGGCCCGCCTGGGCCATCCAGAACACGCCGGTGGCTTCGCCACAGATGACGCTGCCTGCTGCGTGACGCTCGCGCAACCAGGGCATCACACCCGGATGCTGCGCGCAGAGCGCATCGAAATCTCCCCAGAAGGCCGGCAGGATCACCATATCGGCGTCGTCCAGCGGACTATCCACGGCGATGGCGATACCGCTGAAGGTATTGACCGCCTTGCCGTCTGGGCTGACTAGGCGGGTTTCGAAAGCAGGGGTGAGGTCAAGGCCGAGCTGTTTGCCATAGCGCAGGCTGGCCATGTGGAAGAAATCCTTGGCCTGGGTGAGTGTCGAGGCGAACACCCCTTCGGTGGCAAGTATGCTGACGCGCTGGATCGAGGCGAGATTGGGCATGCGATTCTAATTATTGTGGTGAGTAACAGGGTAAATCTGCCGTGTGGCGGCTGGAGCGTCCTATTTTTGCATGCATCTGTCCAGCCTTCCCTGAAGCGATGCGGCTGAACCGTCACAGCGACCCGGCGTCGAACCGCTGATGCACAGGAGCGAAGAGATGAGTGAAAGCAGTCAGTATCCGACAGCCCCTTTTGGCGATTGGGACGGCAGCCCGGCCGCGGCGCGTGCGATGCAGCAGAGCCTGGCGGCGCAGGTGAATCTGCAGGATGACTTCCCACCGTTGCGATTGATCGCCGGGGTGGATGTCGGTTTCGAGGAGGGCGGCAGCATCACCCGTGCAGCGGCGGTGTTGCTGGATGCCGATACCCTGGAGCTGGTCGGCAGCAGCCTGGCGCGAATTCCGACGAACATGCCCTACATTCCGGGCCTGCTTTCGTTCCGTGAGCTACCCGCGGTGCTGCAGGCGCTCGGCGAACTGCCGGCCGTTCCCGACCTGATCTTTTCCGACGGCCACGGCATCGCCCACCCGCGCCGCCTGGGCATTGCTGCTCACCTGGGCGTGGTGACCGGCCTGCCCACCATCGGCGTGGCAAAGAAGCTGCTCACCGGGGCGCACGACGAGCTGGAACTGGCGCGTGGTGCACAGGTCGAGTTGCGCGACAAGAAGACCGGCGAAGTGATCGGCTGCGTGCTGCGCAGCAAGGACAAGGTGCGGCCGCTGATCATTTCCCCGGGTAACCGGGTCAGCATCGTCACCGCACCGCAGCTGGTGATGCGTTATGTCACGCGCTATCGCCTGCCGGAGCCGACCCGGCTGGCCGACCGGCTGGCATCGCGGCGGGAAGAAAAGGCCGCCGCGCGGCGCTTGTCTGGAGCGGCCGAGTAGCTAAAGCAGTTGTAACCGGGATTGCCCGCGCCCGTGGCGACGCTTGCAGCTGGCGTCTCGCAGGCGCTAGCCTGCGGGCCTGTTGTCAGCTCGGACCCTACGATGATTCTGGATTGCGCTACCGGTTGGTGTCAGGGCGTTCGCCACTGCCCGTCACCGAACTTCAACCAGCGGCCGGCCGGCGAGATTTCCCTGCTGGTGATCCATAACATCAGCCTGCCGCCGGGGCAGTTCGGCACCGGCAAGGTTCAGCAGTTCTTCCAGAATTGTCTGCAGTGCCATGAGCACCCGTTTTTCGAGGAGATCGCCGAGCTGCAGGTGTCGGCGCATTTTCTCATCGAGCGTGATGGCGCGATCACTCAGTTCGTCTCCTGTCTGGATCGTGCCTGGCACGCCGGCGTGTCCTGCTTCGACGGTCGCGAGGGCTGCAACGATTTCTCCATCGGCATCGAGCTGGAGGGGACCGACGACCAACCCTTCAGTGAGGCGCAATACCAGGCGCTGATCGGATTGTGCCGGGTACTGCAGGGCGCGTTTCCAGCGATTACCCCCGAGCGGGTTTGCGGCCACAGCGATATCGCCCCGGGGCGCAAGACCGATCCCGGCCCGGCATTCGACTGGCAGCGGCTGCGTGCGGCTTCCATTACCTGCTGACGAAAGGAAAGGACGATGAGTTTTCTGGTGATCCTGCTCGTGCTGTTGGTGGAGAAGTTCTCTGATTGGCGGCCGCGGCTGCAATACGACAGCCCCTGGCTGACGCGCCTGCGCCAGGCGGAGGCCAGCCCGCGTCTGCGACAGACGCCCTGGCTGGCGCTGCTGTTGCTGGTGTTGCTCCCGGTGCTGCTGCTCGGCCTGGTGCTGCTNNCGGCTGGCTGAGCCTGCCGCTGCACCTGCTGGTGTTGCTCTACAGCCTTGGTCGCGGCCACGCCAAGACGGAGCTCGGCGCCTTCCGCGATGCCTGGCGGCGCGGCGACGAGGAAGCCGCGGCGCTGGCCGCCGAGCGCGACGCCGGCCTGCGGGCGGAGGATCCGCCGAGCCTGCTGCAGGCGGCGCAGGCGCACTTGCTGTGGCGAAGCTATGAAGGCTTCTTCGCGGTGGTCTTCTGGTACCTGCTGCTCGGGCCGATGGCGGCGCTGGCGTACCGGCTGCTGGCGCTGTGCGCCGAGCACACCGAGCTCGAAGGGTTGCGCGAGCGGGCCGAGCAGCTGCGGCATGCCTTCGACTGGTTGCCGGTGCGGGTGTTGCTCGGCAGTTTTGCGCTGGTCGGCAACTTCGTCGCGGTCAACCGGGCGCTGCTGCACGAGTTGCTGAGCTGGGATGTGCCAGCCCGGCGGCTGTTGGCCGATGCCGGTCCGTTGGCCGCCGATCTGCCGCCCGCGGTCGACGGCGAGGCGGGCATCGCGAGGCTCGACGGGATCGCGGCATTGCTCGTACGTACACGGGTGTTCTGGTATGCGGTGATCGCGGTCTGGACGATCCTCGCCTGAGGCTCTTGGCCAGCGGCGCCGCTAATGGAAGTCCATAACGCCTCTGTATGGGGTTCCACCGCCGAATCGCCGTAACCCGCAGGCCAGACGCCTCGCCGAGCGTCTGGTTGATATCAGTCGAAGAGCCATCATTTGGCCATTACCTTAAGTTACAAAAACGCCTACCGATATCCCGTATAACCCGGGCAGATGCCACTCTCTGACGAGCCCTGCTGCGCGTTGCAATTGCGTGCAAGCCAATACCAATAAAATTGGGAGACGTCGTGTGAATAGTCTGTTGTATCCCGCGATTGCGTTCATGAACCGCCTGAGCTTCGGCATGAAGTTCAGCCTGGTCAGCGTCCTGTTTTTCGTTCCCATGCTGCTGAGCAACTACTACCTGGTTCGCGACTCGTACCGGGCATATGTCGGTACCCGCAACGAGCTGCAGAGTCTCGAACTGCTTGGCTCGACCTTGCAGGTGCGGCGCAGCATGGAGGACTGGAAAGACCTCGTGCATATTGAATCGATCATCGGCCAGACCGGCAATGTCGAGGCGCTGCAGACTCGCTTGAACCGCGTCGAAAGCGCGCTGGCAGCGCAGCTGCAGGCACTTGTCCCCGTTGGCGATGCGCCTGAGCAGGTGGCTGAATTCAATAGCCGTCGCGACGAACTGGTGACCGGGCTGAACGCCGCCCAGGCCGAGCAATCGTTGCAGTCCAAGGCAGCCATGGCCGAGTCCCTGCTGGGCCAGTCGCAGGTGATGATCAAGCTCGTCGCCGGCCAGTCCGGCCTCAGCCAGGATCTCGAGCGTGAGGTCCGTCTGTTGGCCGAGCTGCTGACCACGGTAACCCCGGCCATCAGCGCATCGCTCGGCGAGGGGCGCGCGGTGGGCTCTTACACGTTCGGCCAGGGCTACCTGAACTCCGATGCCAGCAATACGCTGGACAACCTCGTGCTGGAACTGGAAAAGCAGCAGGCGCAGTACGCCGCACAGTTGCAGGATGCCCTGGGCGCAAGCCAGGCCGCGCGTACCCGGCTCGACGCCTTCGCCACCGCCAGTCGTGAGTCCCTGCAGGCGAGCAGCGAAATTCTGCAGGACGAGGTGATCATGGCCGAGGCGCTGGACCTGCCTTGGGAGCAGTTCTACGAGCGCATCAGCGCGCAGATGGCCAAGACCTACGAGCTGAACGACGCCATTCTCGGTTTCCTCGAGGTGGAGCTTGCCGAGCGGCTGGAGCAGAAGCGCCTGCTCATGACCCTGCTGCTTTCGGCACTGGCGGTGGTGCTGTGCCTGGTGGCGTATCTGTACGCAGGCTTCTACGCCTCGACGCGCGCCTCGCTGCACAGTCTCGGCAGGATCATGGACAAGGTCGCCGCCGGTGACATGACCGTGCGCTATCAGGTACAGAGCCGCGATGAGCTTGGCGAGCTGGGCCAGGTGTTCAATACCACCGTGGCGCAGATCCGCGAGCTGATCGAGCGAGTCGGGCAGACCGTCGCCGAAGTCGAACGCCAGGCACAGCGGGTCGAAAGCGTCTCCGGCGAGAGCAATCAGACGGTATCCGAGCAGCGTGGGCAGATCGAGCAGGTCGCCACGGCGATGAACGAGATGTCCGCCACCGCCCAGGAGGTCGCCAGCAGTGCCGAGGCCGCAGTTGGCAGCGCACAGAGCGTCAACGAGGAAACCGTCAGCGGGCGCGAGCTGGTGGTAGCGCAGGTCGGCGGTATCCAGCGGCTGGCCGTCGAGATCGAGCAGTCGGTGCAGGTGATCAACCAGTTGGCCGACGACAGCAAGGCGATCAGCCAGGTGCTGNNACCAACCTGCTGGCCCTCAATGCGGCCATCGAGGCCGCGCGTGCGGGCGAGCAGGGCCGTGGCTTCGCGGTGGTCGCAGACGAGGTGCGCGGGCTGGCGCAGCGGACGCAGAAGTCCACCGCGGAAATCGAGCAGATGATCGCTCGTCTGCACAATGGTGTCGGCGCAGCGGTGAAAACCATGCATGCCAGCCATACGCTGGCCGAAGACACCGTTGGCCAGTCGGGGCGGGTCGAGCAGGCGCTGGAAAACATCCTCGGCGCGGTGGGGCTGATCGTCGATCAGAACCAGCAGATCGCCGCTGCGGCTGAGCAGCAGACAGCCGTGGCGCACGATATCGATCGCAATATCGTCGCGATCAACGAGGCCGGCCAGCGCACCGCCGAGGGCGCCGGGCACACCGAGCAGGCGAGTCGCGAACTGTCCCAGCTGGTGGGACGCCTGCAGCAGCTGATCGGCGCGTTCCGGGTCTGACCGCGGCGATGATCAGGGCTGCGGCCAGCCGAACAGTTCACAGCTGTTGCGATAGCTGGCTGCGGCCAGCTCTTCGGCGCTGACACCCTTCAGATCGGCCAGCATCCGGCAGATATCCGGCAGCAGTTCCGGGCTGTTGCGCTCGCCGGCGTGGCCGGCTGGTGGGATATCCGGCGAGTCGGTTTCCAGCACGATGGCCTCCAGCGGCAGTTGCTTGAGCACCCGCTGCATGCGCAGCGCCTGTGGCCAGGTACCGGCACCCCCGAGACCGAGCCTGAAGCCGAGGCGCAGGTATTCCTGAGCTTCCTCCCAGCTGCCACTGAATGCGTGCACGATGCCGGCGCGCTGCAGCTTGTAGCGTTTGAGCATGGCGATCATCGGTGCGTGGGCGCGGCGTACGTGCAGCAGCACCGGCAGCTCGAACTCCGCAGCCAGCGCCAGCTGCGCTTCGAGCAGTTCGTGCTGGCGCTCGATGTCCGGGTCCTCGACGTAATAATCCAGGCCGATCTCGCCGATGGCGCAGAGTTTAGGCTCACCGCGTAGCTGCTCCAGCCAGTCGCGCAGCTTGCCCAGGTGCTCGTCCCGGTGCTCGGCGATGAACACCGGGTGAAGGCCCAGCGCGGCATGAACCGCTGGCTGCTCGCAGGCTAGTTGCCAGACCCGCTCCAGATTCGCTTCGTGCACGCCGAGTACCACGATGCGCTCGACGCCAGCGGCCGCGCTGCGGGCGATGACCTGGGTCCTGTCATCATCGAACATCTCGAAATCGAGGTGGGTATGGGTGTCGATAAGCTGCACGACAGGCTCCGTACGGTCGGCGGTGGGCGGGCGCGTAATGCTACATGGCCTTCAGTGGCTTTCCTCTTCGATCTGAATGTCGCTGACGCCCAGCTCTTCAAGCCGGCTGGCTTCGCTGGGGCGTATCGGGTTTTCCCAGGGGGCGTCGACCGCCGCACGCGGCTCGCGGACGTAATGCAGCAGTATTTCCAGTTCGGCCTGCTCCAGACCGGGTACTTCGAACGAGCTGATCAGCAGCGAGGCGGGCTCGCCGTTGATGCGGTAGTGGATGCGGTAACGCTTCAGATCGGTCATGGCGGGCTTCCTGCGGTTGGCGGCACTGAAGTATCCGACCGCCGAAATCCGCTCAGGCTCCCGAGTCTCCTTGTGCTTCGCGCTCGAGCAACGCCGCCTTGCGTTCCAGCCCCCAGCGATAGCCGGTCAGCGCCTGATGACTGCCGACCACGCGATGGCAGGGCACCAGCAGGCCGACGGGGTTGCTGGCGCAGGCGCGGGCGACCGCACGGGCGTGGCTACCGAGGGTTGCCGCCAGCTCACCGTAGCGACGCGTCTCGCCGGCGGGAATCTGCTGCAACGCCTGCCAGACGCGCTGCTGAAAGGCCGTGCCGCGCAGATCGAGCGGCAGCTGGGCGGCACGCTGCGGTTCTTCCAGTTGGCTGACGATTGCCTGCAGCCACTCACCCAGGCCTTCCTGGTCGCGCTGCAACCGTGCCGCGGCAAAGCGTGAGCGCAGCTCGTCTTCCAGCGCTGTTGGATCGTCGCCGAACAGCAGGGCGCAGATACCTTTGTCGCTGCTGGCGACCAGCAACAGGCCGAGCGGGCAGGGCGCCAGAGCATAGCGCAGGGTTTCGCCCGCACCTTTGCGTCGGCGCTGGGCCGGCGTCAGCGCCTGCGCGTCCGCATAGGGTGCCCGCGTGCCGGAGTAGCCGGCGGCGAGGGCGGCGTCGAGTACCGAATCCGCATCGGCTAGCTGCGTTTCCAGGCGTTCGCGGCGGCGGGCCGCTGACCAGCCTCGAGGGGTCATGCCGGTGCGCGCCTTGAACGCCCGCGACAGGTAGGCCGGCGACAGCCCAATACGCGCAGCCAGCTGCTGCAGTGGCAGTGGCGCCTCGGCTTCATCAAGCAGGCGGCAGGCGGCGACCACCAGTGCATCGAGCTGCTCGCTCGGGCTTGGTCCGGTGGGCAAGCAGCGCCGGCACGGGCGAAATCCGGCTGCTTCGGCCTCGGCAGCACCGGCGTAGAACATAACCCGCTCACGTGCTGGCCGGCGTGCCGGGCAGCTGGGACGGCAGAAAATGCCGGTCGAACGCACGGCGAAAACGAAGCGGTCGTCGAAGGCTGCATCGCGTTCGCAAACGGCTTGCCAGCAGCGGTCCTGGTCGAACATGGCGCGACTCCCTGGTTGATGATGGGATTGTCAGCCCTGCGTCGTGTCTGCGCCAACCCGATGCGTGCTTTCAAAGTCGATGGGGAGCATGGAAGCCGGTCGGCGATTGCCGTAACCTGCAGCATCGCCATGACCGAGAAGGACCTGCAAGCCGCTGATGAAAACGCCTAAACGACTCGAACCGCTGATCGAGGATGGCCTGATCGACGAGGTGCTGCGGCCGCTGATGAGCGGCAAGGAAGCAGCTGTATACGTGGTGCGCTGTGGCGATGAGCTGCGCTGCGCCAAGGTCTACAAGGAAGCCAACAAGCGCAGCTTCCGTCAGGCCGTGAAATACCAGGAAGGCCGCAAGGTGCGCAGCAGCCGCGATGCGCGCGCCATGGCCAAAGGCTCCAAGCACGGGCGTAAGGAGAAGGAAGACAACTGGCAGAACGCCGAGGTTGCGGCCCTGTTCCGCCTGGCCGATGCCGGCGTGCGAGTGCCCAAGCCCTACGATTTCCTCGACGGCGTGCTGCTGATGGAGATGATCGCCGGCGAGGATGGCGATGCCGCACCGCGACTGAACGACGTCGACCTACATCCGGACGATGCCCGCGAGTTCCATGCGTTCATGATTCACGAAGTGGTCAAGATGCTCTGCGCGGGGCTGGTGCACGGTGACTTGTCCGAATTCAACGTGCTGCTCGACGAGCACGGCCCGGTGATCATCGACCTGCCGCAGGCGGTGGATGCGGCCGGCAACAACCATGCGTTCGAAATGCTCGAACGCGATGTCGGTAACATGTCGGCCTATTTCGGCCAGTTCGCCCCGGAGCTCAAGTTCACGCGGTACGCCAAGGAGATGTGGGCGCTGTACGAGCAGGGCAAGCTGACTACCGAGACCGAGCTGACCGGCGAGTTTGCCGAGCCGGAAGATGCCGCAGATATCGATGCGGTAATGCGCGAGATCAAGGCTACGCTGGCCGAGCAGGAGCGCCGCGAGGCCTTGCGCGGGGCCGACGATGCGCCGAAGGATGAGCCGCCGGAGCCGCCATGGATGAGAGGGTAATTGGCAGTCTCTAGCAAGAGCTGGAGACTGCTGGCTCTGCTTCGTTGAGCCGCTTGATCGCCTGGTTTCCCAGGAGGCGAACCAGGCTATCAAGTGACTTGGCAATCGGTTTGGCTAGAGCGACCAAAGGCTTTGGCTTTTCAACGGCTTCACTGTGCCGATTTCTCTGCAGGCCTAGCCGCGGCATCTGCGGACTCAGCCTGCCACCCACCTCCCAACGCCACATACAACGCCACCTGGGCCGTCGCTAGCTCCGTCCTGCCCTCGAGCGCTTGTCGCTTGGCCTGTAGTGCACCACGCTGGGCGTCCAGCACTTCACTCAGGTTGGCCTCACCCAACTCATAGCTGCGCTGCGCCAGTCGATGCGCACGTTCGCGGTGCTCGCGGGTGCGGCTGAGGGATGCGTGTCGGCGTTGCTGACCAGCCATCCTCGTCAGGCCACGCTCGACTTCCTCCAGCGCACGGGCCAACGCCTGTTCGAATGCGACATAGGCTGTCTCGCCCTCGGCATCGGCAAGGTCGATGGCTGCACCGCGGCGTGGATAGTCCAGCAGCGGCAGGCCGAATGTGGCACCGACTCGGGCGAAGTTCGACGCGCTGGACACTGCATCGCCCAGCGCGAAGCCGGAGCGGCCCACTGCGGCCTGCACCGCCAGCTTGGGAAACAGGTCGCGGCGAGCGGCCAGCGATTGCAGCTCGGCGGCGTCCAGCCGTGCCGCTTCGGCAATCAGGTCCGGACGGCGGCGCAGCAGGTCGATGGGCTGGCCGGGGGCGATGCGCTGTTCGGCCAGTGGCACCGGCGCGTTGGCGGCGAAACGCGCGGCGGTGCTGCCCGGCGGCTCGGCGAGCAGGGTGTCCAGCGCCAGCTGCGCTTCGGCCAAGTGGATATCCAGCTCATCCAGATCGGCTTCCCGCGACGCGCGCTCGGCGGATGTGGCTTCCACATCCAGTCGGGTCACTTCGCCGGCATGGAAGAGCAGTCCGGCGATGCGCTCCAGCTCGCGCGCCACTTCAATGCCTTCGACCAGCAGGGCTCGCTGGCCCTGCAGCGCGCGCATTTGCAGATAGCCCTGCGCGGTGTTCGAGGCAACGGCGAGCCGCGCCGCTACCGTCTGCGCCTCCGCCGAACGCAGTTGCCGGGCCGCGCTGTCACGCCGCGCGCGGGTGGCGCCAAACAGGTCCAGCTCCCAGGTGGCCTGCAAGGCCAGCTCCCAGGTGTCGACGCGGATCACATCATCGTCAGGGATAAAGTCGGCCAGCGGGCTTACAGGTTCGGCGTCCTGGTCGTTCTCGACCCACTGGCGGCTAGCCGAGCCGGGCAGGTCGAAGCTCGGCAGCAGGCCGGC
>DNMQ01000490.1 GCA_003488145.1 Pseudomonas sp. | reverse complement strand
ATCCTTTATTTCGGCACCGCGTGGATCAACTGGAATGGCCGCCAGGCCGTCTGGTGGGATCTTCCGGAGCGCAAATTCCATGTCTTCGGGGCCACCTTCTGGCCCCAGGACTTCATGCTGTTGTCCTGGCTGCTGATCATCTGCGCCTTCGGCCTGTTCTTCATCACCGTGTTCGCCGGCCGCGTCTGGTGCGGCTACACATGCCCGCAGAGCGTGTTCACCTGGGTATTCATGTGGGCCGAGAAGATCACCGAGGGTGATCGCAATCAGCGGATGAAGCTCGACAAGGCGCCGATGAGCGCCAACAAGTTCCTTCGCAAACTTGCCAAGCATGCCATCTGGCTCGCGGTCGGCATCCTCGTGGCGATCACCTTCGTCGGTTACTTCACCCCGATCCGCGAGCTGGTGCCCGACCTGCTCACCCTGAACGTCAATGGCTGGGCGGCATTCTGGATCGGCTTCTTCACCCTCGCCACCTACGGCAGTGCTGGCTACCTGCGTGAGCAGGTGTGCATCTACATGTGCCCGTACGCGCGCTTCCAGAGCGTGATGTTCGACAAAGACACCCTGATCGTTTCCTACGATCCGCGTCGCGGCGAGAAGCGCGGCCCGCGCAAGAAAGACGCTGACTACAAGGCAATGGGCCTTGGCGACTGCATCGACTGCACCATGTGCGTTCAGGTCTGTCCGACCGGCATCGACATCCGCGACGGCCTGCAGATCGAGTGCATCGGCTGCGCCGCCTGTATCGACGCCTGCGACGCCATCATGGACAAGATGAACTACCCGCGCGGCCTGATCAGCTATACCACCGAACACAATCTGTCCGGCCAGAAGACTCATCTGCTGCGCCCGCGCCTGATCGGTTACGCCGTCGCGCTCCTGGCCATGATGGGGCTGTTCTCCTACGCCGTGTATGATCGCCCGCTGGTAAAACTCGACGTGCTCAAGGATCGCGTGCTCTACCGCGAGAACGAGCAGGGCAATATCGAGAACGTCTACACCCTCAAGGTCATGAACAAGGCTCAGCAAGAACAGACCTTCGTGATCGAAGCTACCGGCCTCGACGGTCTGGTCTACGAAGGCCGTAGCGAGATCCGCGCCGAAGGCGGCGAGCTCGTCACGATCCCGGTCGAGTTGTCCATCGCCGCCGAGAAGCTGCCCTCGAGCACTAATGAAATCGTCTTCCACATTCGCTCGGTAGACGACGACTCGATAAACGACGATGCAGACAGCCGTTTCATCGGCCCGAGCATCCGCTAAGTAAGGTAATGCATGCGCTCTGATAACGAACAAACGCGTTGGTACACCCAGTTCTGGGCCTGGTTTGTCATCGCCATCCTGCTGAGCTCTGTGGTGCTGGGTCTGTCCCTGCTGACGTTGGCGATCAAGAATGCCGACACCCTGGTCGCGGACAACTATTACGACGCCGGCAAGGGCATCAACCAGTCGCTGGAGCGCGAGAAACTGGCAGAGCGCCTGGAGATGCAGGCACGCATCGCCCTCAATGATGAACGCGGCCTGGCCGAAGTGCAGCTGAGCGGCGCAAGCCGCCCGCAACAACTGGTGCTTAACCTGATCTCTCCGACCCAACCCGAGCGCGACCGTCGCATCATCCTGCAGCCGCAGGGTGAAGGCATCTATCAGGGCCAGATGCAGGAATCGATCAGTGGCCGCCGCTTCATCGAGCTACTCGGTCGCGAAGGTGATCAGGACTGGCGCCTGTACGGGGAAAAAACCATCGAAACCGGCCGCGCCCTCGAACTGAAGCCTTGAGCCGCTGATGGCAAAGCCTCTCCCCTGCTACCACTGCGGCCTGCCGGTGCCAGCCGGCATTCCGTTCCAGGCCCGCGTACTGGGTGAGACGCGGGCCTTGTGCTGCCCAGGCTGCCAGGCCGTCGCTGAAGCCATCGTCAAGGGTGGGCTGGAGAGCTACTACCAGCACCGCAGCGACACCGCCATCAACCCGCAGACTCTCCCTCAGGAACTGAGCGAAGAGATGGCGCTGTACGACCGCGAGGACGTCCAACAGCCGTTCGTACAGCACCAGGGCGATCTGGCAAGCACTTCGCTGATGATCGAAGGGATCAGCTGCGCCGCCTGCGGCTGGCTGATCGAACGCCACTTGCGCAACCTGCACGGCGTGGCCGAGGCCAGCCTCAACCTGTCCAATCATCGCCTGAACGTACGCTGGAGCGACGCACAGCTGCCGCTCAGCGAGCTGCTCGGCGAGCTGCGACGAATCGGCTACGCAGCACACCCCTACCAGGCCGACCAGGCTGCCGAGCGCCTGGCCAGCGAGAACCGCCGTTCGCTGCGCCAGCTGGGCGTAGCCGGGCTGCTGTGGATGCAGGTAATGATGGCCACCATGGCCACCTGGCCCGAGTTCAACCTGGACCTGTCGGAGAGCTTCTTCGTCACCCTTCGCTGGACCGCCCTGCTGCTCACCACGCCGATCGTCTTCTACTGCTGCACCGACTTCTTCAAAGGAGCACTGCGCGATTTGCGCACCCGCCACCTGACCATGGACGTGTCGGTGTCGCTGGCGATCGGCGGTGCGTACGTCGCCGGCATCTGGTCCACCATCACCGGCCAGGGTGAACTCTATTTCGACGCGGTGGGCATGTTTGCCCTTTTCCTGCTGGCCGGGCGCTACCTGGAGCGGCGCGCGCGCGAACGCACCGCAGCCGCCACCGCACAACTGGTCAATTTGCTGCCTGCGTCCTGCCTGAGACTCGACGCAGACGGTCACAGCAATCGCATCCTGCTCAGCGAGCTGCAGCTCGGCGACCGCGTACTGGTGCAACCCGGTGCGTTGATTCCGGCAGACGGCCTCATCATCAGCGGTCAGTCCAGCGTCGATGAATCGGTACTGACCGGTGAGTACCTGCCCCTGCCCCGCGGCGTGGACGATGCAGTAACCGCTGGCACGCTGAACGTCGAAGGCCCGCTGACCGTGGAAGTCCAGGCCTTGGGCGACGACACCCGTTTATCCGCCATTGTCCGCCTGCTGGAGCGTGCTCAGGCAGACAAACCGAAGCTGGCCGAGCTGGCCGACCGCGTCGCGCAGTGGTTTCTGCTGGTGGTGCTGCTCGTTGCAACCGTCGTCGGGGTGGTCTGGTGGCAGATCGATCCGCAACGCGCGTTCTGGATCGTTCTTGCATTGCTCGTCGCGACCTGCCCATGCGCGCTGTCGCTGGCGACACCCACAGCACTTACCACGGCCACCGGTACGCTGCACAAGCTCGGTCTGCTGCTGACCCGCGGGCATGTGCTCGAAGGCCTGAATCATATCGATACCGTGGTGTTCGACAAGACCGGTACCCTGACCGAGGGCCGCCTGACACTTAGCGCCGTGCACCCGCTCGGAGCTTTGAATGCCGATGCCTGCCTGGCGCTGGCCGCAGCCCTGGAGAACCGCTCCGAACACCCGATTGCCCGCGCCTTCGGACGTGCGCCGCTGGCGGCGGAATCGGTCGAAACGGTGCCGGGCCTGGGCCTGCAAGGCAACGTTGAAGGTCGCAACCTGCGGATCGGTCAGCCCAGCTTCGTCGCCGAAGGCTTCGCCCAACCGGCACCCGCTATTCCCGGCGACCAGGGGCAATGGCTGTTGTTGGGCGACGATCAAGGCCCGCTGGCCTGGTTGGTATTGGACGATCGGCTTCGCGACGATGCCCCGGCACTCCTCGAGGCCTGCCGCGCCCGTGGCTGGCAGACGCTATTGCTATCCGGTGACAGCTCACCGATGGTCGGCCAGATTGCCAGGGAACTGGGCATCGATGAGGCCGAAGGCGGCATGACCCCTGCCGCCAAGCTCTCCCGATTGCAGGCATTGCAGGCCGCCGGACACCGGGTGCTAATGCTCGGCGACGGCGTCAACGACGTCCCGGTGCTTGCCGCAGCGGATATCAGCGTCGCTATGGGCTCGGCGACCGACCTGGCCAAGACCAGTGCTGATGCGGTGCTGCTATCCAACCGCCTAGGCAGCTTGGCGCAGGCATTCGACGTCGCACGCCGCAGCCGCTGCATCATCATCGAGAACCTGGCCTGGGCAAGCCTGTACAATGGCCTGATTCTGCCCTTCGCCGCCTTTGGCTGGGTCACCCCACTATGGGCCGCGCTGGGGATGTCGCTCAGCTCGCTGCTGGTGGTTTTGAACGCCTTGCGGCTGACACGTCAGCCGGCAAGTCACGGCTGAATCTGCTGCAACGCACGTCATTGGCGCAGCGGCGCACTTTACGCAGCTGAAGACTTCGCTTCGGATCCTGGAGGTCCTAATGGCCGCTCTTTACATCCTCATCCCTGTTGCCGTGGTCCTGGTGGCCGTCGCAATCTGGGTGTTCTTCTGGGCGGTGGACAGCGGGCAGTTCGACGATCTCGACGGACCGGCGCACAGCATCCTGTTCGACGACGACGAGCCGCAGAAGCCTTCCGCAGTCGATGCAGCGGAATCCTCGGAAGATCAGCCGGAGCAACGCAAAGGTGACTGAACTGCTGCCCCTGCTGCTGTCAGCACTGGTCTTGGGACTACTGGGTGGCGGCCATTGCCTCGGCATGTGCGGCGGCCTGATGGGTGCACTGACCATGGCCATTCCACCGGATCAGCGCGGCAGGCGCCTGCGCCTCCTGGTCGCCTACAACCTCGGACGCGTATCAAGCTATGCCGTTGCCGGATTCCTGATCGGCCTGGCGGGCTTGGCCGTTGCCAACAGTCCAGCGGCCATGGCGTTACGAGTCGTCGCCGCACTTCTGCTGATCACCATGGGCCTGTACCTCGCCGGCTGGTGGAGCGGGCTGACACGCATCGAGTCGCTAGGGCGCGGACTCTGGCGTCATATCCAGCCTATCGCTAGCAAATTCATGCCAGTAACGAGCGTTCCACGCGCCCTGATACTTGGGGCGCTGTGGGGCTGGCTACCGTGCGGCCTGGTCTACAGCACCCTGTTGTGGTCAGCCAGCCAGGGCGATGCACTGGATAGCGCTTTGCTGATGCTGGCGTTCGGCATCGGCACCTGGCCGGTGTTGCTTGCCACCGGCCTTGCTGCCGAGCGATTGACAGCGTTGCTGCGCAAGCGCGGCGTGCGCGTCGTCGGCGGGGTAATGGTGATTCTGTTCGGTATCTGGACGCTGCCAGGCCCTCATCAGCAGTGGCTGATGGGGCATGGCTCAGCGCCATCTCACGAGTCACACGCGCACTAGCGGAAGGCTTGCGAGCGCTCAGGGCTCCTTGGGCAATTGGCGCTTGTGAGCAGTCTTGTCGTAGGTATCGATGATGATCCGGGCCGCCTCGTCCGGTACCGGCTTACCCTGGAGAAAATCATCGATGTTGCGGTAGCTGACACCATGAGCGGCCTCATCGGGCTTGCCAGGTGACAGCTCTTCGAGATCCGCGGTTGGCACCTTGTGCACCAACTGATCGGGAGCGCCCAATGCCGCGGCTATCTGCCGAACCTGATCCTTCACCAGACCCGCCAGCGGCGTCAGGTCGCACGCGCCATCACCGAACTTGGTGAAGAAGCCCATCACCGCCTCTGCCGCATGGTCGGTACCGATGACCAGGCCCTGGCGCGCGTTGGCGATCGTGTACTGAGCAACCATGCGCATCCGCGCCTTGGTATTGCCCAGCACGAAATCACGCTGCGCCGGGCTCAAAGGATCAAGCGCCTGCGTGGCGGCAGCCAGGCCCAGCACCGCGGTGCCGATGTTCACGGTGTGGCACTCGTCGGGCTTGATCGCATCCACCGCCAGCTGCGCTTCATGCTCGTCATGCTGCACCTGATAAGGCAGGCGCACGGCGATGAAGCGATAGTCGTCGCCTTCCCCTGCTTCGCGCATGCCGGCGACCGCCCGCTGGGCCAGCAGACCCGCCGTGGTCGAATCGACGCCACCACTGATCCCGAGCACCAAGGTCTTCAGGCCCGACTCGCGCAAGCAGGTCTGGATGAAGCTCACCCGACGATCAATCTCGGCCTGTACCGACTCCGGCCCGGTAAATGGTGCGCAGACGTTGAGCGCGGTTGCGATTTCCTGCTGGCGGCTGTGCATGAATCTCTCCTCTGGCGATATGAAGGCGCTGCTGAAGCATAAGACGTTGTGATCATCTGACCGCCAATCAGCGCGATCCTTCCGGATGTCGGCACCGATCTGGCCCAGCGCGCTAGGGTCGGATCAAGTTTGATACAGGTCAAGTCCGCCGCAATGCCCTGCCCCTAGAATCCAGCGACCGCCGTCATGACCGGGAACGCCACATGCTCGACTCCATTCGCTGGGATACCGACCTGATCCGTCGCTACGATCAGGCCGGCCCGCGCTATACGTCGTACCCGACCGCGGCCCAGTTCAATGAAAAGGTCGGCTCGTTCGACCTGCTGCACGCATTGCGCGGCAGCCGCCAGGCATCACGCCCGCTGTCGCTGTACGTTCATCTGCCATTCTGCGCCAACGCGTGCTACTACTGCGGCCGCAACAAGGTGGTGACCAACGACCGGACACGCGCACAGCCCTATCTGGAACGCCTCGAGAAAGAAATCGAGCTGATCACCTGCCACCTGGGCAAGGACCAGGTGGTCGAGCAGCTGCACTTTGGCGGCGGCACACCTACCTTTCTCAGCCATGATCAACTGCGTCGGCTGATGGGCCATCTGCGCCAGCACTTCAACCTGCAGGACGATGATCATGGCGACTTCAGTATCGAGATCGACCCCCGGGAAGCGGATTGGCCAACCATCGGCCTGCTCCGCGAACTAGGTTTCAACCGCATCAGCATCGGCGTGCAGGATCTGGACCCGGACGTTCAGCGCGCCATCAATCGCATGCAGACCCTGGAACAAACACGCACCATCATCGAGGCGGCCCGCACGCTGCAGTACCACTCGCTGAGCATCGATCTGATATACGGCCTGCCGCTGCAGACGCCAGCACGCTTCGCCAGAACCGTTGAGGCGATCATTGACCTGCAGCCGGACCGGCTCTCGCTGTTCAACTATGCTCATCTGCCTGAGCAATACGCGCCGCAGCGCCGTATCAACGCCAACGACCTGCCGGCCCCCGCCGAAAAGCTGGCCATGCTGGAGCAGAGCATTCATTTGCTCACCGACGCGGGATACCGCTACATAGGCGTGGACCACTTCGCCCTGCCGGACGATGAACTGGCCATGGCGCAAGAAGATGGCAGCCTGCAGCGCAACTTCCAGGGCTACACCACCCATGGCCATTGCGATCTGGTGGGCCTCGGCGTTTCGGCCATCAGCCAGATCGGTGATCTCTACTGCCAGAACACCAGCGACATCGAACAATACCAGTATCAGCTGGATCAGCATCAGCTAGCCACCGCCAGAGGCTTACGCTGCAAACAGGACGACCATATCCGCCGCACCGTCATCCAGTCTCTGATCTGCGATTTCGAGCTGAGCTTCACGAAAATCGAGAGCGAGCATGACATCGAGTTCAGACAGTACTTCGCCGAAGCCTGGCCGATGCTCGAGCAGATGGCCGCTGATGGGATGATCGAGATCACCGAGAACCATCTGCTGATTCAGCCTGCTGGCCGGCTGCTGGTTCGCTCGATATGCATGCTCTTCGACCACTATCTCCCCGAGCAGGTCAGCCAGGCCAGTCGCGCCTGATCTAGAGCGCCTCAGACTATCGTCCAAATCATTGCCTGCGACCCTTGAGCCGATTGGCCATCGCCGACGTCCTGAGTTAACCTTGCGCGCTATAACTAGGTTTCCAGGAAGCCCTCTATGTCCGAATCGATCAAGGTCCGTGCGCAGCGGCAAGCTCATTGCAAGGATTGCAGCCTGTCCGGGCTGTGCCTGCCCCTGTCGCTGGACATGCAGGACATGGACGCTTTGGACGACATCGTCAAACGCGGCCGCCCCCTGAAGAAAGGTGAAACCCTGTTCCGCCAGGGCGACGTGTTCAGTTCCGTATTCGCCGTACGCTCCGGCGCGTTGCGGACCTTCAGCGTTACCGATGGCGGCGAGGAGCAGATCACCGGCTTCCACCTGCCCAGCGAGCTGGTCGGTCTTTCCGGCATGGATACCGAAAGCTATCCAGTCACCGCGCAGGCATTGGAAACCACCTCAGTTTGCGAAATTCCCTTCGAACGACTCGACGAACTGAGCGTCCTGCTGCCGCAGCTGCGTCGCCAGCTCATGCGCATCATGAGCCGCGAAATCCGCGACGATCAGCAAATGATGCTGTTGCTGTCCAAGAAGACTGCCGACGAGCGCATCGCCACCTTCCTGATCAACCTGTCGGCTCGTTTCAGCGCTCGGGGCTTTTCCGCCAATCAGTTCCGCCTGCCCATGTCGCGCAACGAGATCGGCAA